>CAZWRW010000196.1:0-3491 GCA_964636465.1 uncultured Ruminococcus sp.
GTATTGGTAGAGGTCACGGTTCAGGTAATGGTAAGACTGCTGGTAAGGGTCATAAAGGTCAAAACGCTCGTTCAGGCGGTGGCGTAAGAATCGGCTTTGAAGGTGGTCAAATGCCTTTGGCTAGACGTATCCCTAAGAGAGGTTTCAACAACATCTTCGCTAAGGAATATGTTACTATTAACGTTTCAGACTTAAATAAGTTCGTTGACGGTACAGTAGTAGACGCTGAACTACTAAAGGCTTCCGGCTTAATCAAGAAGGTTAGCGACGGCGTTAAGGTTTTAGGTGATGGTGAACTCACTTCCAAAAATCTAACCGTTAAGGCAGTTAAGTTTACTAAGACTGCACAAGAAAAAATTGAAAAGGCTGGCGGAAAAGTCGAGGTGATGTAGTGTGTTGGAAACTATCAAGAGTGCATGGAAGATTCCAGAACTCAGAAAAAAAATACTCTACACATTACTCATCATAGTAATATTTAGAATAGGAAGTGTAATACCTGCTCCATTCCTAGATACTAGCGTAGTTTCAGAATGGATGGGTTCTAACGCTTCTGACGGAAATTTCTTGAACTATCTTGATACGTTGACAGGTGGTGCGTTGTCTAAGGCAACTATATTTTCATTATCTATAACGCCGTTTATTAACGCATCTATCATAGTTCAGTTACTAACATACGCTTTACCTCCCCTCGAGCGACTCTCAAAAGAGGGAGCGGAAGGGCGTAAAGTCTTAAATAAAATATCGGCGATAGTCTCGTTTGTACTCGCCATAGTGATGTCTTTGGCGTACTATCTAACCATAAGAAATGCAGGTGCAGTCAAGTACACTAGCGGTTTCGATGGGGTATTCTGTATGATAGCGATAATGCTCGTATTCATTGCAGGAGCTATGTTGATAGTATGGCTTGGCAACAGGGTCAACGAGAACGGCATCGGAAACGGTGTTTCGATAATCCTATTTGCTGGTATCATCGCTAGAGGTCCTTCGGACATTTGGGATATGCTCACCTTGGCTAAGAATGAGCCTAACCCTTACGTATTCGTAGTGCCTATCATATTGATAATCTACATTGCCATGATTACTGCAATAGTATTCATGAACGATTCAGAAAGACGTATTCCTATACAGTATGCTAAGAGAGTAGTCGGAAGAAAGCAGTATGGCGGACAAAGCACACATATTCCAGTAAAGCTTTGTATGTCAGGCGTTATGCCAATCATCTTTGCGATGGCGTTCATGTCATTGCCTAGCACTTTGGGAATGTTCTTCCCAGCTGCAGATGACCCTACAACTTTTGGACAAAAGTTCTATGCAGGATTCCTAAACTTCTTTAGCTATACCAGTCCATGGTACGCAATACTATACTTTATATTAATCATTGCATTCAACTACTTCTACGTAGCTATGCAATACAACCCAGTTGAGATTGCTAACAGCTTAAGACAGAACAATGGAGCTATTCCAGGTATTAGACCTGGTAAACCTACTTCGGACTACATCCAAAGGGTACTCTCTAAGATTACTTTAGTAGGAGCGTTCTTCTTAGGTATCATTGCAATCTTCCCAATATTCTTTAATATGGCAGTTCCTAACTTGAGTGGCTTAGCTATGGGAGGTACATCTATACTAATCGTAGTAAACGTTGCTTTGGAAACTGTTAGAACACTCGAAAGCCAAATGATGATGAGAAATCACCCTGGATTCTTAGGGTAATGGAGGATTTACTATGAATTTGATATTATTAGGTGCTCCTGGTGCAGGTAAGGGTACTCAAGCAGAGGTTATCTCCGAAGCTTTAAACATTCCACAAATTTCTACTGGCAATATGCTAAGAGAAGCAGTAAAGAATGGTACAGAGTACGGTCTCAAAGCTAAAGAAGCTATGGATAGCGGTGCTTTGGTATCCGATGAGATAGTTATCGGAATACTAAAGGATAGAATCGCACAAGACGATGCAAAGAATGGATTCATTCTTGACGGTTTCCCAAGAACAGTTCCTCAGGCTGAGGCATTAGACAATATGGGGGTACAGATAGATAAGGTTATCGAAATCTATGTACCAGACGAAACTATTAAACAGAGAGTTTCAGGTAGAAGAGTTTGCTTAGATTGTGGTGCTACTTACCACGTAGACTTCAAGCCATCCAAGGTTGAGGGTGTATGTGATAAGTGTGGTGCTAAGACAGTTATCCGTAAGGATGATATGCCAGAGACGGTATTAGAACGTCTAGCAACTTACCATGAAAAGACTGCTCCTCTAAAGGATTACTACGCTAATCAGCACAAGCTCGAAACCGTAGTAGGACAAGAGGAAGTAGCTGACACTTCTAAGCTTACTCTAAAAGCAGTAGGGGTAGAAAAGTAAATGGTGAACATAAAATCAAAATCTGATATAGAGAAGATGCGTAAAGCAGGAAAGATTGCAGGTCAAGCTAGGGAACTAGCTGGTCAATCGATTCGTGCAGGGATGTCTACTTTAGAATTGGATAAGATTATTCACGACTATATCGTGGGTTGTGGAGCCGTACCATCCTTTTTAGGATATGGCGGTTTCCCAGGTAGTGCTTGTATCTCTATCAACGAAGAGGTCATCCATGGTATTCCTAACAAGAAGAGGATTATCAAGAACGGTGACATAGTAAGTGTAGACGTAGGAGCGTGTATAGACGGTTTTCACGGCGATACTTGTGCTACTTTTGCGGTTGGAAAAGTTTCAGACGAGGCTACTAAACTACTTGAAGATACCAAGGCAAGTTTGTACAAGGCTATCGAAAAGGCAGTAGTAGGTAACAGATTGGGTGACGTTTGTCACGCAGTTGAGGAGTATGTAACTCCATTAGGTTATGGTATCGTTAGAAACTATACTGGTCACGGTGTAGGTAGAAAACTCCATGAGTCTCCTGAAGTTCCGAACTACGGTAAAGAGGGCAGAGGCATCAAGTTGGTAGCCGGAATGACTTTCGCTATTGAACCTATGATAAACGTTAGGGGAGATGGCGTTAGAACTCTAGCCAACGGATGGACTGTCGTCACTAACACGGGTTCTCTTTCTGCTCACTTTGAACATACTATCGCAGTTACTACTAGTGGTCCTATCATTTTGACAGAACCTTAATGGAGGACACCTTGTGAATACACTTATTGGCACTATAGTCAAAGCTTATGCAGGTCGTGATGGTGGTGACTACTTCGTAGTCGTTGCCAGTGACGTTGACGGTTTTGTATACATCGTAAATGGTAAAAGCAGAAAACTGTTGAGACCTAAGAAGAAAAATGTCAAGCATTTGCAGTTTACTAAGACTGTGATAGAGTTAGACGGTTGTACCGACAAGAGACTGAGAAAGTTTCTTGCTGAGTACAAGTCTAAGCAAACTTTGAGTGGAGGAAACAATAATGTCTAAAGAAGATGTTATCGAATTAGAAGGCACAGTGATTGAGGCTCTTCCTAATACCGTATTTAAAGTGGAGCTTCAAAACAAGCACGTTATTTT
>CAZWRW010000197.1:0-3486 GCA_964636465.1 uncultured Ruminococcus sp.
TCAGCGATGTTATCAATTATGGCAGGTATAGACATAGTACTCATGCCCCAAGACCTTGAAGAATCTTTTAATAGGGTATACGAGGCTGTCCAAAATGGAATCATTTCTGAAAGCCGTATAGATGAGAGTGTCACAAGGATTTTAACTCAAAAGGCTAAACTGAACCTTATCTAATATCAATCTGTAGGGAACGGATTTTGACCGTTCCTTAAATTTTGCAAAGCAAATTTGAACTATCGAAAGTGTTGATTATTTTCCCGAAGTGTGGTACAATATATGAGTGTATCGAGAGGTACGCAAACTTTTTTGAAAGGACTCTTTTTATTATGAAAATAGTTGAAGGTGGAGTAGCATCCCCAAAAGGTTTTTTAACTTCCTCAACGGAGGCTAACATAAAGTACGCTAATAGAGAAGATATGGCGTTAATCTATAGTGAAACTCCTTGCAAGATGGCAGGTACTTTTACTAAGAACGTAGTCAAGGCACAGTGTGTACTTTGGGATATGGAAGTAAATCGTAGTGGTAAAGACGTTCATGCAGTCGTAGTGAACTCAGGAATTGCGAACGCTTGTACTGGCAAGTTAGGATATGAATATTGCCAAAAGACCGCACAATCTGTAGCGGAGGTTCTACCAGTACAGGAAGACCAAGTATTGATAGCCTCTACAGGTGTCATCGGAATGCAACTCCCTATAGATAGAATTTCTAACGGTGTTAAGAAGTTATCCCAATGCATGGGACACTCTGTTGAAAATAGTATTAAGTCTGCAAAGGCTATCATGACCACTGATACTAAGTATAAGAGTGTATCTGTAGAGTGTGAAATCGGGGGAAAGGTAGTAACTCTAGGGGGTATGTGTAAGGGTTCAGGTATGATACATCCTAATATGTGTACTATGCTTTCGTTCATAACTACGGATGTATCCATTACTAAGGAACTTCTACAGGAAGCTCTAAGCGAAGATATCCTAGACACTTACAACATGATTTCCGTAGATGGTGACACTTCTACTAATGATACAGTGCTACTATTAGCTAATGGTCAAGCAGAGAATCCAACCATCACAGAAAAGGGTGAAGACTATCAAAAGTTTGTGGAGGCATTACACTACATCAATGAGCAGTTCGCCAAGAAGATTGCCGGTGACGGTGAGGGTGCTACAGCTCTAGTTCAAGCGACAGTAATCAACGCCAAGACTAAAGACGATGCTAGACGTATGGCTAAATCTATAATCTGTTCATCATTGACTAAGTGTGCAATCTTCGGTCACGATGCTAACTGGGGTAGAATCCTATGTGCTATGGGATATTCAGGAACTGACTTCGACCCTAACGATGTAGAGGTTTCAATCTCCAGTGAGGGAGGAAGTATCTTAATCTTTAAGGACGGCTCAGCCACCGACTACAGCGAGGATGAGGCTACTAAGATACTCTCCGCACAAACTGTGGATATCATCGCAAACTTGAAGATGGGCGAAAGCTCCGCTACTGCCTACGGTTGCGACCTCTCCTACGATTACGTAAAAATCAATGCTGACTACCGTTCGTAATACATATACATAAAAAAGCATTCGGGGCGTAAATCGTCCCGATTTTTTTTGCATTAAACATGGATAGATAGTCAAAAATGTAATAATAACAGGTCACTTTTTACTAACAAAAACTCTTGACAAATTTGCTATAAAACTGTACAATATTATTAACTTTAAGCGTATCGAAAGGATGTTTTTAATATGTTAGAACGTAATTGGTGGAAAGAATCAGTAGTATACCAAATCTATCCTAGAAGTTTTCAGGATAGCAACGGCGATGGTATCGGAGACTTGAACGGCATAACTAAGAGGTTGCCATATATCAAGGGTTTGGGCGTAGATGTTATATGGTTATCACCAGTGTACCAATCTCCAAACGATGACAACGGTTATGATATCAGTGACTATAGGGCAATCATGGGGGACTTCGGCAACATGGAAGACTTCGACAAGATGTTATCCACGGCACATAGTTTAGGTTTAAAAATCATGATGGATTTAGTAGTCAACCACACATCCGATGAACACGCATGGTTTGTGGAGAGTAGAAAATCCAAAGACAACCCATATCGTGATTACTACTTTTGGCGTGATGGTAATGACGACAACCATCAACCGCCTAACGATTGGGGTTCATGTTTTTCGGGTTCGGCGTGGCAGTACGATGAACAGACACAACAATATTATCTACACCTATTTTCAAAAAAGCAACCTGACCTAAACTGGGACAATCCACAAGTTAGGCAAGAGGTCTTCGACATGATGAATTGGTGGGTAGACAAGGGAATCGATGGCTTTAGAATGGACGTAATCAGTTTGATATCCAAACCTGACAACCTCACTAAAGATAACCTTGCATTGAACGGTATCCCAAGTTTTGACCTAGTAGCCAATGGACATCACGTACACGAATACCTACAGGAGATGCGTCAAAACGTCTTAAATAGGAGGGACTTAATCACAGTAGGAGAGTGTGCAGGGGTCACAGTAGAGGAGGCTAAGAAGTACGCCTCACTTGATGGCAAAGAGTTAAACATGGTATTCCAGTTTGAACACACTGATGTAGATTCTCAAGGTGGCACAAAGTGGACTGATAAGAGAGTATATCTTCCAGACCTTAAAAAAGTTCTAGATAAGTGGCAAATTCAGTTGGAGGGCGTAGCATGGAATAGTCTATACTGGTGCAATCACGACCAACCTAGAATAGTCTCACGTTTTGGAAACGATACACCACAGTACAGAGAACTCTCCGCTAAAATGTTGGCGACCTGTCTTCATATGATGCAAGGTACACCATACGTCTACCAAGGCGAAGAACTCGGTATGACTAACGTGCCATTTAAATCCATAGAGGAGCTAAGAGATATAGAGAGTATCAACGCATACAACGAATATACAGAAAGCGGTCGTTGTACTGGTGAAGATATGTTGAAATATCTACGTTGCAAGAGTCGTGACAACGCTAGAACTCCTATGCAGTGGGATAGCTCCGCAAATGCTGGATTCACCAGTGGTACACCTTGGATTATGGTAAATCCAAACTATGTAGATATCAACGTTGAAGAGCAACTCAATCGTGAGGATTCCGTGTATAACTACTATAAGCAGTTAATCAAGTTACGCCACGAAAATTTGATAATAGTATATGGCAAGTACACTCCTTACCTACAGGATTCCGAAAGCATATTCGCATACGAACGTTCTCTAGACGATGAGAAACTCTTAGTACTTTGCAACTTTTCTGAGGACACTATACCAGTGGAAATTCCACAAGAGTTTGCCAACGCTGAGGTGTTAATCCACAACTATGATGAACTTCCAAACACTATAGACAGCCTACGCCCATATGAATCTGTAGTGTATCGTGTGAAACTTTAATTTAATGAAATGAATTGAGGAACGTTCAAGGGGCATTCCTTACAAAAAATCATGTATCTGTGAGATTTAAAAAGTT
>CAZWRW010000198.1:0-3476 GCA_964636465.1 uncultured Ruminococcus sp.
TTTTTGTCAGCTTCCTACATTACTATGAAAGGAAGTTTTTAAAATTATGCAAAATAACGAAATTACGATTTTTAATCATGTAAAATTCGGTGAAGTTCGTGCAGTGGTTATTGATGGAAAGGAATACCTTGTTGGTGTTGATGTAGCTAAACCACTTGGATATACAAAACCAAGTAAAGCAGTTGCTGACCATGTTGACAAAAGAGACTTGCTATTCTTATCCTATCAACAACTTCAGTACTTTAACGTGCAAAAGCCCCAAATGGGGAACTTTAAAATCCCTACACGTGGTCTAAACGTTATAAATGAAAGTGGTGTATATGCTTTAATACTAGCGTCAAAACTTGAGAGTGCTCAAGATTTCAAACACTGGGTTACTAGTGAAGTATTACCAACACTCCGCAAGACTGGTAGTTACAGCATGAAACCCCAACAGATAGAAGAACACACCACCACTATAAACGCTAAAAAGCTAGTTATCAAGGCGAAAAACGTAAACGTGGAAAACTTAAACGTCACCTCACCAGTAGAAAAAGACGATACGCCTAAACAACGTATTGTAAAAGATGGGGTATCAAAACGTTGCCCCACCAAAAGGAAAGGTGAATACAGAATGACAGACTTAAAAGACTTAACAGAACTATTAATTCCTTATGCAGACTACCTAGGGGCAAAGCGTGACCGCAAAGCCGGTGCAGATATGTACACTTGTCCGCTATGCCACTCAGGAGAACATGGCACAGGTTCAACGGGTGCGTTCCATATTGGACGCAACAAGAATGGCAAACTATCGTACTACTGCCATAGTTGTGGTAGTGGTGGAAACATCATAGATATGTACTGCCAATACCATGGCATAAGCAACACTAGGGACAACTTCCCTGAAGTAATTAAGGGGCTAAAGTCGGAATTAGGCATTCCTAACGACGATTACGAGGGCTTTAAAAAGTCTTACCAGTACCACAGCCCAGTAGAACAGAGCGACCTTAATCCATCAACCATAGTTGAACAGAAAGACCGCACTAAGTTCTTTAACAAAGCATTGATGGGTCAACCCAAGGCTATAGAGTACCTCAAACAACGTAAAATCGTACACGCTGAAAGCATTGCACAACACTTTCAAATTGGCTACACTGACAACTTCGCCTACGAATGGGAAAACGGCAAGCCATCTAAGACCACACCAGCGGTAATCATCCCAACGAGTGACTACAGCTTTGCATGGCGTAGCACCACGGAAAACCTCAAGAAAAAGAGCGGTGCGGTCGTTCCGCTAAACTTGGGATGTCTTTCAAGTGCGGTTAAGTGGGTGTTTTTGGTGGAGGGCGAGTTTGACCTCTTTAGTATCCTAGACATAACCGACGATGTACAGAACTGCGAGTTTTCCGCCATTAGCGTAAACTCTGCGGGGAATCTCCCAAGGTTTATAGATACCTACATAGCTAACGCTATTCAAGAAGATATGGGACTAATAATTGCCCTAGATAGCGACCAGTTCACTAACCCAAACGTTAAACAGTTCGTGGACAAGGGTCTACAGACCGCCATGAGACACAGAATCCCTTGCGTATTGGCGGACGTTCAAAGCCTATACCTAGGCACTAAGGACGCTAACGACGCTCTAAAGAAAGACCGCCAAGCGTTTACAGATGCACTCCAAAGCGAGGTAGAAAAGGCTAAAACCTTAGATATTCCAAAGTATTTGGAGGATTGCAAAGCTTTAGACGTCCCAGAGACACAACCCCCAACGGACAGAGTAAAAACCTACTCTTTCGACTACATAGGGCAGATAGACCGTGCTTTCGACCTCTCCCACGAGAGTTTGAGGTACTGCCACCAAAACAAGTCTTGGTACTGTTTCGATGGCGTGAGACTTCAGCAAGATAAGACGCAAAAGTTCATAGATACGTTACATAGCGACATCAACGAGCAGTGTTTGGAAGAACTAACCTACTACCAGTCCAAAGATAATTCCGAGTTGCTAAAGTGTGCTAAGAAAGAACATAAGTACGCCATTAGCAAGGTTGGACTACTCAACGCAGTAGAAGGCATTAGGAAGCGTGAACCCATCGCAATTACCCTACTAGAGTTAGACAAGCCTAACCTCCTAAACTGCGAAAATATCACGCTTAACTTAAAGACCTTAGAGCCACACCCCCATAGAATCGAGGACTTATGCACCAAGTTAGCTAACTCACTCTACGGCGTGGAACTCAACCAAAAGTGTGTAGCCTTTTGGAATCAGTTTATACTTGACATTATGAACGGCGACCCAAACATGGCGGAGTTTCTACAGCGTGTGTGTGGGTATACGTTGTTTCCATACAACAAGGAAGAATGTTTTTTTATCTTCTACGGTGCTACCACTAGAAACGGCAAATCTACGTTGCTAGAAAGCATTAAACTAGCCCTCGGGGACTACGCCAAAGCTGTATCTAGTGCGACACTTTCCGAGCGTCCCACCGGAAAAGAGGCAAACCCTGAGATTATCTCGCTAGTGGGTGCAAAGTTAATCATATGTGGAGAGTTAAACTCCGAAACCTTACTAAACGACACGCTCTTGAAATCTTGGATTGGTAACGACACTATCTCCGCAAGAAACCTATTCAGCAACGATATACTTAACTTTAAAATCGATGGCAAACTATACGCCAACTGCAACGAACTCCCACCCATGAAAAACGACGATTTGCTGAACTCACATAGAATCATAGTTGTACCGTTCGATAGACACTTTGAGGAACACGAGCAGAACAAAAACCTAAAGAAACTCTTCGCAACTAGCGAATTTAAGGCGGTAATCATGGCGTGGCTGGTGGAGGGCTACAAGCGTTACCTACAGCTAGGAATCAAGGCTAATATGCCCGAACGCGTAAAACAAGCGATTGAGAACTACCAAAGCGAGGCAAACAGCATTAACGTATTCCTTAGCGATGAGGACGTATTCGAGCGTATAGACTTTAGAAACTACGAAGATGCGGTAAAAGTCACGGATAAGAGGCTATACTCTGCCTATGTGGACTGGTGCAAGGATAACAACTGCAGAGCGCTTTCCAGTGCCAACTTTAAGAAACAACTTCGTAAAAACAAAAACTACGGAGATGACAAAATTCGTGATGGAGTAAGGTACACTCAAATCTTAATGAGTTACAAGCTTAGACCCGCCTTAACTGTTACGGACATGAGCCAACCAGACAACCCCGACAGACTGGTGACGATTAGTCAGCGAGAGTTAGACAGACTCACTAAAAAATAGAATACATACCTAAAAAGGGTAGGATTAAACGTCCTACCCTATTTTTATGCCCTTAGAACTTTGCTTACAAAAATACAATTTAAAAAAATCAAGGTTTTCGTCGTAATTGGTAAAGGATTTTAAAGCAAAATAATACATAGTCAAAAAATGGATTAACAGTTTGGCAACATTTTTCTCCTAAATTAAGGAAATTTTTAAGGCAGTCGAGCAATTTTCACAA
>CAZWRW010000199.1:0-3442 GCA_964636465.1 uncultured Ruminococcus sp.
ATTCCTTAATGTCAACATTCGTACTGCCAGTTCAGAGGCCTATTTTTTTGACCAATTCCAAGAAACCTAGATGACATTATTAGATTCGACTCAAAATCGCTAAATTTTCTTGCTTTCGCGATGGTTGAACCAAACCTGTTAGTTCGGAACAAAAAGGTACTCAACCTTTATAACATAAATGGGTTCGCAATATGGATAAAACTATTTACGTCTCTGATAATTTACGGGTTCAATTGAACCCGTAAATTATCAGAGAAAACAAGCTCAATGCAAAGTTAGAACATATGTTTGTTATTTATACAATGCTACTCCAACCATTCATGCCATACTTTACTGTCTCAAAAATCAATTTTATTTTTGAGACAGTTGTTTTTAACTTCATAAAACATGGAAAAGTGGAGAATTTTATTAGTGAACATCATAAGCAGCCCGTCAAAATTTATAGGTTTTACAAACCACATGATACCTAAGGAAAAACACATCAACGCCATCAATGGAATGCAAGGTTGGCATTCAACTTGAACGAAACAGATTTACATCGCGTCAATTTCAGAAAGCCTATCTAATAGTTTGTCAACATATGTAACTGGCCTTCCAAAAATCGGATTCTGTCCACTAATTTCTATCTCTTCCCTAGCGGCGCAAGCCGCAGTTGACGGTTTACCATTTTTGTAAATCGCCCATAACTCATTAAAAGGCAAATAAGGCTTTTCGTAGTTTGGCATCCTTCCTTTTCTTTTTAACTCGCGTAATGCTTCGCTTGGTGAGTAAACTTTGATTCCAATTACAAAATGCAAAAGAATCCAGTATTCAAAGCAGGGACTAGAGTTAGCCGCATTAACACTGCTATTGCTTAATTTCTGCAGCGTATCCCGATACCCCCTCTTTTTCTCTTCTAGTTCATCCTCGGCGTCAAACACTACCCAAGTTTCAACGTTTAAACCTTTGGCGCAATACTCCCGTTTCAATCTTAAAGCGCACTCCAAAATACCTTTAGGCTCGGGCTGATCCGATCTCTTTACAACCATCCAACTTGCACGGTATATTTTCTTAACTTCAGAAAAATACAAGCGCTCGGTTTCACCTTCACAGACTATTAAAATGGTAGGTTTCTCGCTACGACCGCCCGGTGTTCTACGTTTAAGCATGCGATTTGCAGACATTACTAAAACACCTCTTCAATATATGGAACAGCACCGTAAGCCCCATATAGATATCGGTTTAGTAGATTATCGTCCTTTCTAGGCGAATAGTCGGAAAGTGGGTACAGCTCACTCGCGCCACTTTCTGCGCTTTTCTGTACAAACCAAAATTGATCACGGCGCAATAAATCGCCATCCATAATTAATAAATCATGCGTAGTCAAAACAAGTTGAGCGCCAAGTGGATTAGAATCACAATCGCAAAAAAGCCTAAGTAGACTTCTTAGCAATACGGGGTGAAGACTACGGTCAGCTTCATCTATGACTAGCGTTTTACCATTTGCGACAGCGTCTATAAAATCAATAGCTAAATTAAGCATCGTAACAGTACCGAGCGATTCATCTTTTAAACCTAAACCTCGCTTAGCACCAGCAATAACATGTTGGAACTGCAAAGTCGTTTTAGTAAGATCGGGAGAAAATTCCTCTACTTGTTCACCAGTAAGAAGTTCATAAATCTTTTTAAATTGCTCGGCAACTACTTTTTGATTTTCGCGCTCTTCTGCAGTTAAATCAGTCACAACCAACTGCGCACCCGCTATGCCAAGATCAGCTGCTCTAACTGCATCTATCGCTTTAGAAAAACCTTGCGAGTCTAAGGCTTTTAACTTCTCGATAATTATAATTTCATCGATATTGCGAGAATAGTCGGCCACCACAAGTTTGTCCTGTATCCAGCTGTACACCGTTTTGCAATCATTAATTCCAAACTTCGCTAAAAGCCCAAGCACTGGACCATTGTCGTTATAGCCTTTAAGTCTTGATGAGATACCGGAATAGCGCGATCCTTGTTTTATAGAATATGAGGAATCATCTAATCTTGTTCTCTCGAAGACAAGCCTCTCGCTTTTAGGCTGCGTCTTTAAAATCTCATGCGTTAAGCCTCGCCTATCAAAAGAAAACTCATAAACATAGCCAATACCTTCAATCAATATAGAAAATGAGAAAGTGGATGGTCGCGCGGACTCGCCAATAAACGATTCTCGCAACTCTTCGGTACCAACTTTAATGTTTCCTAGCGTTATTCCTTGGGCAAAAGCAATTGCTCTAAGTAAGTTTGTTTTGCCAGAAGCATTGGCACCATATATGACAGCTGAGCTCAACACGCCTGCCGTTTTAGAGCCAACGGGATTAGCATTAATTAGATTTTTTGAATGCTCCTTATATGCCGCAATCGGTAACATGCTCAAGCAAACTTCGTTTTTAAAAGAACGAAAGTTATCGCACCGAAACTCCAAAAGCATTTTCTTGCCTTCCATTAAGATTAAAGATATTTTTAATTTTACGATGTTTTTTGTATATATTTCACAAAATATTAATAATTATTACTAACTTTCAATTTTAACGTACCCTTTTCGATAACATACTGATTTTTTAAGTCTCCGTTATTGACTCTTATGATTCTGAAGATTTAATAGACTAACAAAGCCTGGTGCTAAACCTAACTCGCTCACAGTTATCAAGATTGCGGCGTTAAATAATTCTGGATTGTTATGCAAATACACCAAGCAACTCACATTCCATTAATCGACGCGTAGTTTTCTGAGGATAATTCATTGATATCTTTAGGAGGTTGTCTTTGGATAATCCTTGAGCCAATTTTTTTACAGTTCCTAACTGCTCACTACTAAAATCCTTCGGTTTCCGTCTTGTTAAAACATCTAAGAACTTCAGAGCGGCAACGTTGTCTCGATCAACATCGGTACGCGATTTATAAACCACACAGTTTACATATCCTCCGATAGTTACTTCCCTTTGCGCACACGATGCGTTATTAGTAACCACTTCATACCGTACAGGAACCTGCTCAGATAATCCTTCATTATTATCAAGTGTGGCCCCACTCCAAAATCCACAAACATTCCCAACACTATCGCGAAGATATTTTCTTTCAATGACTTTTATCGGATTTAGTGGAGTCTTACCAAGTATTGTTACCGAAGGGATGTAATAAACGCCACTTTCGTAACGAACTAAATCGCCTGAATCAATTAGTTGAGAAATATATAAATAGATAGTCCTTCTGGGAATATCCAGAAATACATCCTGTAAATCGGATGTAAGTATAGGAGCATCGTAGCCGAAGCGGTTAACCAATATGTCGAAAATGTCTTTCATAGTTTAAATTATATTACGCTTTGCACATTATTAGAAATTTTTCATTTAGTTATTTTGCATTTTCCAATACAAGTATGTACAATGTTGCTTCATTGCGACAGAGAACTCAATCTTTTTTGAAA
>CAZWRW010000200.1:0-3438 GCA_964636465.1 uncultured Ruminococcus sp.
GCTGGGAGCGTAGGTAGTTGGAAGTACTGCTTTTCCCAATAGGTGTTGATGGCTAAATATATGATGTCGTCTTCTGTATCTTCAGCATTACGACCCGCAAACATTACTCCGATGGTTCTAGTATCGTTGTTGTAACTATCGTACCACGCAACAGAACTATGTTTGCTCATATCAGGGAATCCACAGTGTGCCTGTTTGGTTCTACCACGCAATACTGGATACTTTCTCCTAAAGTGTATCATATATTGGCAGAAGTGGAACATATCTTGCTTTTCAGGAGTGACCTCCCAATTTATCCAAGAGATTTCGTTATCTTGACAGTATGGGTTGTTATTGCCAAACTGCGTATTACAGATTTCATCACCAGCTAGGAACATGGCACTACCTCTACTACACATTAGAGTAGCAAAAGCATTCTTACGCATCTTCCTACGCAAAGATACTACGGCAGGGTCATCAGAATAGCCTTCTGCACCACAGTTCCATGAGTTATTGTTGTTGTCGCCATCGGTATTGTTCCAACCGTTAGCCATGTTGTGCTTTTGATTGTATGAATATAAGTCATAGAGGGTAAAGCCATCGTGACAGTTTATGAAGTTTACTGATGCACATTCGCCACGATGTTCCTCTGGATAGAGGTCTTTTGAACCCATGATTCTATTCACTGCTACGTTAGCCATACCACTATCGCCCTTTAGGAAACATCTCATATCATCACGATATTTACCGTTCCATTCTGCCCACCTGTTCCATGATGGGAAACTTCCTACTTGATATAGTCCACCTGCATCCCAAGCCTCAGCGATAAGCTTAACCTTACCTAAGATGGAATCAAAAGCTAAACTCTGTAGTAGTGGAGGTTTGCTCATAGGTGAACCGTCTTCGTTTCTGCCTAGGATTGAGGCTAAGTCAAAACGGAAACCATCTACACGATACTCTGTTACCCAATAACGGAGACATTCCAAAATCATCTGTTGCACGATAGGGTGGTTACAGTTTAGAGTGTTTCCACAGCCACTGAAATTGTAGTATTCAGCGTTAGGTGTTAGCATATAGTAGATGTTGTTATCAAAGCCCTTAAATGAGAAGAATGAACCATCTTGGTTACCTTCTGCGGTATGGTTGAATACCACGTCTAGTATGACTTCTATGCCGTTTTCGTTTAGGGTCTTGATTAGTGTTTTAAGTTCGTTTCCCTCGGAGTTTACTTCAAGTTTGGCGGTGTATGCCGTGTTAGGTGCGAAGTAACTTACTGTGTTGTATCCCCAATAGTCGAAAAGATAGTTACCATCATGAAGTCTTAAATCACGCATTTCGTCGAACTCGAACACGGGCATGAGTTCCACAGCGTTGATACCTAACATCTTTAAGTAAGGTATCTTTTCTATGATACCCGCAAAAGTACCCTTGTTCTTGGTGCTGGATGATGGGTGCTTGGTGAAACCTCTAACGTGTAACTCATAGATGATTAGGTCTTTCATGTCAATACTTGAACTGATTTTACCTTTTCCCCAGTCAAAGTCGTTGGTTACGACTCTAGCACGATACTGGTAACCATTTGGAGGTTTATAACCCCATACACTTTGACCTGCTACGGCTTTAGCATAAGGGTCTAGCAAGTATTTAGTCTTATCGAAGATTAAACCCTTTTCAGGTTCAAAAGGACCATCTACACGGTAAGCATACTCAAATTCGGAAATTACTAAGTCGAACACTATCATGGCGTATACGTTTCCGATTCTGTACTGTTCAGGGAATGGTAGTATTACGAAAGGTTCAGTTTGGTTACGTCTAAAGAGTACCAACTCTATTGAAGTTGCACCGTGTGAATGTACTGTGAAGTTTACACCTCCAGGGATGGCTGTAGCACCGTTCTGTAAGTAGAAACCCGGTCTAACACGGAAGCCGTTTATTTCATCGGTGGCGGTTAGACTTTGCCACGCACTGCTATTTACAACTTTCTTTTCCGCAAGGGGTTTCCTCATGTTTTGATTGAAATCCAAATAAAACACACTCCTTTTGATGTTTTGTTACTGTTGATATAGTTTCATGTTGTTGCATAGTGGAACATCATGGAAGATGTTCTGTATACACCTATCAACACTTTTATTAAATTTACATTTTTATACTGTTATATTCATGAAATGGTTGAAACACGTTCCATATATATTATTATAGTACATTTTCGCCAAAAAATCAACAGCTAAACAGCAAACGCCGTGAATTATTTTAAAATGGTTAAAGAGAAATCAAGAGATTTAAAGGAAAAAGCAAAGATTTAAAGCAATATCGGGGAGTATTTTTTATAAAAAGCTAAAGATTCTCTAAAGTCGGAGATTTTACTCTTGACTTATTTTGAAAAATATAATATAATAGTTAGCGTTGCATTGGTTAAACGGTGCATTCGACGGATTGAATTGAAGTTAAAGTTATGGTGCTTTGCACTATAGATAAAAAAATTTTTATGGAGGTATATATATGTCAACTTATATGGCAAAAGCTAATGACTTAGGTCAAAAGAAGTGGTATATTTTAGATGCTGAAGGCAAATCCCTAGGTAGAGTAGCCGCAGCAGCTGCACACATTTTAAGAGGTAAACATAAGCCAACTTACACTCCACACGTAGATTGTGGTGACGGTGTTATCATAGTAAACTGTGCAAAGGCAGTTCTAACTGGTAAGAAACTAGAACAAAAGCACTACATCTGGCACACAGGCTGGATTGGCGGTCTAAAGAAGATTCAATACAAGGAATTAATGGAAAAGAATCCAGACAAGGCTATGTTCTACGCAGTTAGAGGTATGCTACCAAACAACACACTTGGTGACAAGGCTCTTACTAGATTAAGAGTTTATGCAGGTAGCGAACACGACCAACAAGCTCAAAAGCCTGAAATCTACAACATATAAGTAAGGAGGATTAATAGTTATGTACGAACCAAAACAAGAATATTTCTACGGTACTGGTAGAAGAAAGAGTTCCGTTGCTAGAGTTAGAATCTACAGAGGTACTGGTAACGTTACTATCAACGGCAGAAGCATTGACGATTACTTCGGTCTAGAGACTCTAAAGTTAATCGTTCGTCAACCTTTAGCTTTAACTGGCAACCTCGAAAACTTTGACGTAGTTTGCACAGTAGCAGGTGGCGGTGTTACAGGTCAAGCAGGTGCTATCAGACACGGTATTGCTAGAGCTTTACTAATCTTCAACCCTGAGCTAAGACCTGAACTAAAGAAGGCTGGTTTCTTAACTCGTGACCCTCGTATGAAGGAACGTAAGAAGTACGGTCTTAAGGCTGCTCGTAGAGCTCCTCAATTCTCTAAGAGATAGTTCGATATATCGTTTATATATCAAAATCCCCAAAGGTTCGCCTTCGGGGATTTTTTGCGGAATTTCGGAACGACGTGGGCGTCGTTCTCTACAAAAAAACGGAACGC
>CAZWRW010000201.1:0-3413 GCA_964636465.1 uncultured Ruminococcus sp.
TAGTTAGTACCTCTGTATGCCATGATAACCTTTAAATTTCTCAAATTTGGTATCTCCTTAACTTTCGTAAAAAAATTATACTATATTATTATAGCATATCTACAAAGTTTTTTAAAGGGTTATTTCTAAAATTTTTTGGATTGTATATACATTTGATATTAAGATAAAAAAAATCGTTATGGTTAGGAAATATCTTCACCATAACGATTTTTTAAAAGTTTTTCTACCCACCTCTATAGATTACGCTTATTTGATAGGTTTTTCGGGGTCGGTAGTAGGTTCAGAACCTTTTGGGTCTTCCTGAAGATTGTTTAAAGAATAGTCTATACACTGAACGATTAGTTGGTTCACGGAAATCTTGTTGTTAGAAGCCAATCTGCTTAGTTTGCTGTACATATACTCTGGTATTCTAATAGTTCTGGTAACGGTGTCATAACCCGAAGATATCTTAAACATAAAGTATCACTCCCACTGTTAATATAAAAGTTTATATTTATATTATATATAAAGAACATCCAAAAATATAGACTTAAAAAAGGTTATTATTTCATATCTATTTAGGTATCAAAAGTGATATCATTTTCGGTTGCATCGTCATGTGATAGCGTTATGTAATATGTAACTAATCCTCACAAAGATTTTCCATGGCGTACTCTAGGCACTGTATGACCAACTGATTCAAGGATATGTTATTCTTATAAGCTAGACCTTCTAGTCTGTCTAAGAGTGGCAAAGGTATCCTAAAAGTCTTCGAGATGTGTTCATAACCCCTTGATATTTTAAACATATTGTATTCCTCCTGTAAAGTCGAACTGTTGATTTATTGTGGAACGGTCACAAGCCCGTTCACTACATTGTATTTTTTAAATTTCAAATTCAAATTGGTTTATGCTTTAAGATTATCACAAAGTTAGGACAAATTCAACAGTGGTTTTCACAAATGGGATTTTAAAGTCACATAAAATACTCGATTTTTCAAGAATTATCACTTTTGCGACGATTTCAGGACATAAAAAAGCGGAACACCTAAACGGTATTCCGCAACTTTTCAATATAAAATTGAATTATCTAACTTTGTTTTCACGTTCAGTTACTAGCTTGTTGAGTAGCTCCTCTATGGTTAGAGTTTCAGTCTTACCGCTCCTGTATCTTAATGATACTGTGCCGTTCTCGACTTCCTTATCACCTAGAACCAACATATATGGAAGTTTTTCAAGCTGTGCATCACGAATCTTCTTCTTGACGTTCTCTGCACGGTCGTCCACGGAACATCTAAAGTTTAGATTTCTAAGTTCTTTATATAGCTTGTCAGCGTATTCAACGTGTCTATCAGCGATAGGCATAACTCTAACTTGCTCAGGAGCTAACCATAGTGGGAATGCTCCAGCATACTTTTCTATCAATAGTGCGAGAGTTCTCTCATAGCAACCTAGCGAAGTCCTATGGATGATATATGGACGTTTCTTAGTGCCATCTTCGTCTACGTACTCCATACCGAAACGTTCAGCTAGTAGAGGGTCAATTTGGATAGTGATTAGTGTATCTTCCTTGCCGTGAACGTTCTTGATTTGGATGTCTAGCTTAGGGCCATAGAACGCAGCCTCACCGATACCGATTTCATACTCTAAACCTAGATGGTCTAGAATCTTACCCATGATATCTTGTGCCTCTTCCCACTGTTCAGGAGTACCCTCGTACTTATCGGAATCGTTAGGGTCCCATTGTGAGAATCTGTAACTTACATCTTCGGATAGACCTACAGTTTCGAGCATATAGTTAGCAAGTTCTAGACATTGCTTGAACTCTTCCTCTAACTGTTCACGTCTTAGGATTATGTGTCCCTCAGAGATTGTGAACTGTCTAACACGAATTAGACCGTGCATTTCGCCACTGTCTTCATTTCTAAATAGTGTAGAAGTCTCACCTAAACGCATAGGTAAATCCCTATAGGAACGTTGTCTGTTTAGGAATACTTGATATTGGAATGGGCAAGTCATAGGACGGAGTGCGAAAACTTCCTTGTCTTTTTCCTCATCACCTAAGACGAACATACCCTCTTTATAGTGTCCCCAGTGTCCAGATATTTTATACAAATCGGATTTAGCCATAAGTGGAGTCTTAGTTAATTGATAACCCCTCTTCTCTTCTTCGTCTTCAACGAAACGTTGTAGAGTTTGAACTATCTTAGCACCCTTAGGTAGTAGCACTGGTAGACCTTGTCCGATACTCTCAACAGTAGTGAAAAGTTCGAGTTCTCTACCTAGCTTGTTATGGTCACGAAGTTTCGCATCTTCACGACGTTTTAGCTCTTCTTCAAGTTGTGATGCCTTTGGATATGCTGTAGCATATACTCTTGATAACATCTTATTCTTCTCTGAACCTCTCCAATATGCACCTGTACATGATAACAACTTAAATGCCTTTACTGGAGCGGTAGTCATCAAATGAGGACCTGCACAAAGGTCAGTGAAATCGCCTTGCTTATAGAATGATATAGGCTCATTCTTGTCGGCGTGTTCTTTACAGAGTTCAACCTTGTAAGGCTCTTGAGCATCTTCTAAGTACTTGATAGCCTCTTCAGGAGACATTTCAAACTGTTCAAGTGGAAGACCCTCTTTGACTATCTTCTTCATTTCAGCCTCAATCTTTAGGAGGTCATCAGCAGTAAAAGGTTTTTCGATATCGAAATCGTAGTAGAAACCGTTATCTATTGCAGGACCTATGGCAAGTTTAACACTTGGATATAGTCTCTTAACGGCTTGTGCTAGTATATGTGATGCAGTATGCCAAAAAGTCTTCTTACCCTCTATGTTATCGAAAGTCATAACTTCAAAAGCACAGTCTTGAGTTAGTGGAGTTCTAAGGTCTTTAACCTCTCCATCGATTTTTACACAACAGGCGGATTTGTACAATCCCATGCCTATGCCCTTGATTACTTCACTGGCTTGTATTCCGCTCTCAACTTCACGGATAGAGCCATCTTTTAAAGTTAGTTTTATCATGATTCTATTTTTCCTTTCTATATTTAACGCACATTTGACGTTAAACTGATTTTTTTTAACCCTCTTGAACGTCTTCCTTTAGGATACATTCAAGTTTGATACCTATGCTATCCAATGCAATGTTGGTCTTCCTAAAGAAATCCTTGCCGGTTTGGTTAGGAGGATATTTCATAACCACTTGAAAGACTATCTTAATCTTTTTATCTTCAACACGTTGCTTTTCATTTGGATACTTTTCGTATATCTTCCCAGATTGCACAAACCATAAAGCTGTGTTAATCTTCTTTTCTAGTAGCATAGCGTGATGTGGCACTATCCATGAAAGATGGTCTACTATTAATACTACTAAGTCGCCATGGTCTCCAACTTGAGCTAAACCGTCTATCTGTTCAGTTTCTACGATGGACATAT
>CAZWRW010000202.1:0-3395 GCA_964636465.1 uncultured Ruminococcus sp.
ATTTGCCTTCGGCAAATTTAGGAACGGTCACAGCCCGTTCCCTACATGGGATTTTTTAAATCTCAAGGATATACAACAGAATGGGGATTTTTTCGGATTGGCGTAAGGTTAAGAAAGGATTTTTACTATGAAGACTAGAATTACTGAACTCTTAGGCATAGAGTACCCTATATTACAAGGTGGTATGGCTTGGATTGCTGAAAGTACTTTAGCTAGTGCGGTATCTAATGGCGGTGGTGCAGGTATCATTGCAGGTGGCTCTGCTCCTATAGACTACCTCAGAGAACAGATTAGAAAGACTAAAGAACTTACTGACAAGCCTTTTGGTGTGAACATCATGTTGATGTCTCCTAATGCTGACGACTTGGCTCAACTAGTAATAGATGAAAAGGTTGCATTCGTTACTACTGGTGCGGGTAATCCGGCACAGTACATGAAAGCTTGGAAAGATGCTAACATCAAGGTGATACCAGTAGTAGCTACAGTGAACCTCGCTAAAAGAATGGAACGTTCAGGTGCTGATGCAATCATCGCTGAGGGTACTGAAAGCGGTGGACATATCGGAGAGAATACTACTATGTGTCTACTACCTCAAGTTGTGGATGCTGTATCTGTGCCAGTAATAGGTGCTGGTGGTATCGCTGATGGTCGTGGAGTAGGAGCTTGTTTCATGCTCGGTGCTGAGGGCGTACAAGTCGGAACTAGATTCTTAGCTAGTGAAGAGGTTCAAATCAGTCAAACTTACAAGGATTTAGTCATCAAGGCTAAGGATACCGACAGCATAGTTACTGGTCGTTTCACTGGACATCCTTGCCGTAACGTTAAGACTAAGTTCGCTAAGAAGTTACAAACTTTTGAACGTGATGGTGGTACTCCTGAAGAGTTTGAAGAGATTACACTCGGTTCACTAAGGAAAGCCGTTCAAGATGGCAATCTAGAAGAGGGTTCATTCCTATGTGGTGCAATCGCTGGTATGATTACTGAGGTTAAACCTTGTGCGGACATCATCAAGGAGATGTTCGACCAAGCTGAAACTTTATTGAAATTAAAGTAATGTGAATTTGACAAACCAATTTTGCATTGCAAAATTGCGGAACGTCGTGGGCGACGTTCCCTACATGGTATTATATCAAATTCACGTTGATTATATATATTTTTTTATGGATAGTTAAATTATAGAATGGAGTGTTTTATTATGGCAACTGCATTGATTACAGGAGCTTCACAAGGTATAGGAGCGTGTATAGCTAAAAGGTTGGCTAGTGATGGTTTTAATATAGCTATCAACTACTTCCCAAGTGACAACGACAAGGCTAACGCTGAAAAGGTAGCTCAAGAATGCCGTGAATTGGGTGTAGAGGTTGAAATCTTCCCTGCAAACGTGGCTAGTTATTCCGATTGTGAAACTATGGTTAAGGCTGTAAAGGAGAAGTTCGGAACTATCGATGCTTTGGTAAACAACGCAGGTATTACTAAAGATGGTCTAACTGCTCGTATGAAAGAAGAAGACTACGATGCTGTTATAGCTGTAAACCAAAAGAGTGTCTTCAACATGATGAAGTTAGTAGGCTCAGTCATGATGAAACAACGTAGTGGTGCTGTAGTAAGTATGGCATCCGTAGTAGGTATGTATGGCAACGCTGGTCAAATGAACTATTCAGCATCCAAGGGTGCGGTTATCAGTATGACTAAGACTTTTGCTAAAGAGTTCGCAAGTCGTGGAATTAGAGCTAACGCAGTAGCTCCCGGTTTCGTTAGAACACCTATGACTGACGCTCTAAACGAAGACCAACAGAAAGCTATGTTAAGTATCATAGCTATGAAACGTTACGCTGAACCGGAAGAGATAGCTAGTGTAGTATCATTCTTAGTATCTAAGGATTCTAGTTATGTTACTGGACAAGTTATCGAGGTTAGTGGCGGTATAGCTATGTAATGAACGGTCTTTTGACCGTCCAACCATGCGAAAGCATAAGGATATATTTTCGGAACGATGTGGACATCGTTCCATACGATATGTTGAAGTAATGCCAATTTGACAGCAGGGGATTGTGTCAAATTGGAATTAAGTTTAGGATATCAAATAGTCATAATGTTGTTATTGAAAAATAAGTTTTATATTATATAGGTAAGGAGAGATTTTTTTGAGTAAACGTGTAGTTATCACTGGTATGGGTACTATAAATCCACTAGGTAAGAGTGTAGACGAGTTTTGGAATGGTATCAAGGAGAACAAGATAGGGTACTCCTTTATAGATACTTTCGATACTTCAAACTTTGATATAAAGATTGCAGGTCTAGTTAGGGACTTCGACTGCACACAGTACGGCATAGATAAAAAAGAGGCTAAAAGGTTAGAGAGGTTCAATCAATTTTCATTGGTTGCCACACAAGAGGCTCTAAAAGACTGTGGCACAGATTTCAAAGACCTTGACCCATATCGTGTAGGTGTAATCGTAGGTTGCGGTGTCGGTGGTTTGATACTTACCGAAAATGAGTTATCTAAGTATTGGGAAAAGGGTGCTAGTAGAGTTTCACCTTTCTACATTCCTATGCAGATTATCAATATGTGTGCTGGTACGATATCTATCAAGACAGGTTTCAAGGGTTCAAACTTTGCGTTAGCGACTGCTTGTGCATCTTCCACACACTCTATTGGTGAGGGTTTCAGGAAGATTAAAGACGGCTACCTCGATGCTGTAGTTTGTGGTGGTACTGAAAGTTGTATCTCTGAGTTTACTCTAGCTGGTTTTAACAACATGAAGGCTCTTACTAGATGCAACAACCTCGAAAAAGCTTCAATACCTTTTGATAAGGATAGGAGTGGTTTCGTAATGGGTGAGGGTAGCGGTATGGTTATCCTTGAAGAACTCGAACACGCTAAGGCTCGTGGTGCTAAAATCTACGCTGAAGTTGTGGGCTACGGTGCTACTTGTGATGCTTATCATATGACTTCCCCAGCTCCTGATGGCGAGGGTGCAGGTACTGCTATGAAGTTGGCTATCGCTGAGGGTGGCGTAAGTCCTGAAGAAGTAGACTACATCAATGCACACGGTACTTCTACTGGTCTAAATGATAAGTATGAAACTACTGCTATCAAGTACGCTCTAGGCGAAGACAACGCCAAAAAAGTTAAGATTAACTCTACTAAGTCTATGATAGGTCACCTATTGGGTGGTGCAGGTGCTGTAGAGGCTATCGTAACGGCTAAGAGTATCCAAGAGGGTCTAGTACACGCCACAGTAGGAACTACTCAAACTGATGAGGATTGCGATTTGGATTACTGTATCAATGGTAACGTCGAGATGGATGTAAACTGTGCTTTGTCTAACTCATTAGGTTTTGGCGGACACAACGCTACCATCTGTTTGAAAAAGTACGTAGGTTAATTTTAA
>CAZWRW010000203.1:0-3392 GCA_964636465.1 uncultured Ruminococcus sp.
GACATTAGTAGTATTATATCACGTTGTAGAAAAAAAATCAACCATTTTATATCATACAGTAAAAACAGATATTTTTTAAAACCTTATGAAATCATATCCAATTGGTATTGGTTAAAATGACGGAGGAACTCTGTAACCTTTTAAACGTTAAAGTACACATCATAGAGGTGAATATCACGCAAACCACACAAATGTGATGGTTATGTGTACGTCATAATAGTTGAAATTCCAATAAATTTTATAACATTATTAGTGGAATATCGTCACATTGCACAAATTTTTTTTGAATTTTGTCTAACCTCTTGACTTATTGGGTTATCTTGTGTACAATAGTACTTGTGAGTAAGTATTAAATTTGTAACCTATGTAACCTGTGTGTAACTTTAGTGTTACCATTCGTGTTACCATTGATACTATTTATAGGGAAATTTCACGGAAACGTTTCAGTTTCCATTCGATATATATGACGACTATATTTTTTTAATACGCAGTGGGGACTGCGTATCTTTGAGGAGGATTTTTTTAAGATGGTCAAGAAACTTTTAAGTTGTGTACTCGCAATGTCTATGTGTGTACCAGTGTTAGGCAACGTTTCTAACGCTTATGATAATGTTCAAAATTCGATAGTAGCTTCCGCAGAAAGCAACATGAAGGCAAGTCAAAAGACTATAGACTTAATAAAGTCATGTGAAGGCTTTTCCGCTATGGCTTATTGGGATTACAAGCAATGGACTATCGGTTATGGTACCTACGTTGAGAGCGACACTACTTATCCTAACGGAATTACAGAAGAACAGGCATCTCAAATACTTTACGATGCTCTAGTATACTATGAGGATTGCTTAAACGCTTTTCTAAATAGGAACAACATCACAGTAAACCAAGACCAGTTCGATGCTTTACTATGTTTCACTTACAACTTCCCAGCATGGACTTTCAGTGGTAATGAAGACTACTCCCTAGCTCAAATGATGCTAAACGGTTGTGAAAACTACACTGACAAGGAAATCTACGACATCTTCGGATTGTACGTTAAGGCAGGTTCAGGTGAGAACAAGAAGACTCTACCAGGTCTAGTTAGAAGACGTGTCATGGAGGCATCATTATTCTTGTATGGTAACACTACTACACAAGTACCTCTAAGCGGTAGCACTCTTGCTGGAACTTCTTCCACTACTGAAACCGCTACTACTACTACAGTTACTACTGTAGCTACTACTGAGGCTGTAACTTCCGCTGAGACTGCTGTAACTACTACAGCTGTAGAAACTCCAGTTGAAGAGACTACTTCCAATGAGTCTACTACTTGGCTAGTTACTAATAAGTCAGGTGTAAACATCAAGAGCAGTGCAAGTACTTCTTCTGATACTGTAGGTTCTATCATCTACTACAACAACTTCAAGGTTACTGATACTACCGTAGCTGACGGTTACACTTGGGGTAAGGTTTCTTACGATGGCACTAACGGTTGGGTAGCTCTAGACTATTGCACTCAAATCGAGAACGCTAAGTATGACGTTGATGGCGACGGTCTACTTACTTTAGCTGATATCTGTACAGTACAACTATACATCAACAAGCAGGGTAAGCTAACCGAAACTGAAAAGGCTAATGCTGATATCAACGGTGATGGTAAGGTTGACATTCAGGACTTCACTGAATTACTAACTTACTATTCAGGTTATGCACTATAATCTTTAGGATTTTAATATAACGGTAAAGGGAACATCTTGATGGTGTTCCCTTTTGCTGTGTGTGTGAAAATTAAAAAATCCTGTTTCCTATAGGGGGCTATATCGAACTGATGTTAAATTAAATTTGACAAAACCAATGGATAGTAATATAATGGTCTAGGAGGGGATTATATTATGAATAAATATTTATACCATACCTATAAAGATTTGAAACGTACACACATACCTGCGTTGAAATCTTTTTTTAAATGGATAGTCATATCTATAGTGGTGGGAATACTAGTCGGATTAGTGGGTTCAGCATTTAACTATAGTATCAAGAGTGTTAGCAACCTTAGAGAACGTTATCCAGTCATAATAATGTTTATGGCGGTAGGCGGTGTGCTAATCACGTTGACGTATCAACTGTTAGGACTTCCACACGATAGGGGAACTAATATGGTCTTAACAGCCGTCCGTGATGGCAAAAATTTAACCTTAAAGAACATGGTGTGTATATTTGTAGGTAGCGTGATTACTCATCTGTTTGGAGGGTCATCAGGTAGAGAGGGAGCTGGTCTGCAGATTGGTGGTAGTTTAGCATCCAGTATTGGAACTGCCTTAAAGATGGATGAATCTAATGAGAGGATTATCACAATGTGTGGAATGAGTGCAGGATTTTCTGCACTGTTCGGAACGCCCATAACTGCAGGATTTTTCGCTATGGAGGTCATAAGCATAGGTATCATGCACTATTCAGCGATAGTGCCTTGTATGGTGGCTTCAGTGGTTAGTATGATGGTATCATCAGCATTGGGTGGTGAGAGTGTCTTTTATGAAGTAGTATTTCCAAAGGTTGCAATAATCCCAACGGTTCAGACTGTAGTGTTGTCGTTCTTGTGTGCATTTGTGAGTATACTGTTCTGTGTGGCTATGCATACGGCGTTAGCAATCTATAGGAAATACTTAGTCAACCATTATGCAAGGGCAATCGTAGGTGGATTGTTAATCAGTGGGTTGACGCTCTTGGTAGGCACTTACGACTACAACGGCACGGGTATGAGCGTTATTGAGAGATGTTTCACATCCAAAATGCCGTCATATGCCTTTATGGTTAAGATTATATTCACAGCGATAACCCTCTGTGCAGGTTACAAGGGCGGTGAGATTGTACCATCGTTCTTTGTGGGTGCGACGTTCGGAAACTTTTTCGGCTCGTTAATCGGTATGGATATGGGTTTTGGGTCAGCTATAGGTTTGATTGCCGTGTTCTGTGGAGTGACCAACTGCCCATTGACTTCAATGTTCCTATCTGTAGAAATTTTCGGTAGTGACGGAATAGTGTACTTCGGAATAGCTTGTGCTATCTCATATCTACTTTCAGGATATACTGGTCTATACAACGCTCAAAAGATTGTCTACTCCAAAACCATGCCGAAGTTTATCGATAAAAAAGCTAACCAATGATTTTTAATAACACGCCAATTCGATAGATTGTGGAACGGTTAAAAGATTTCGGAATGCCCACGACGTTCCGTCAATCTGTTGAATTGGCATTAAAAAAATTTAAGCTGTTTGCATAAAAAAGTCGAAGTATTTTATGTAAATTTCACAATAAAGTTATAGAATTATGTATATTTATGATGTTATCGGCGAAACTAATTATATATTATAACCGAAAAATAATAAATAAAATATATTTATTTGTGAGTATATACA
>CAZWRW010000204.1:0-3385 GCA_964636465.1 uncultured Ruminococcus sp.
GAGTTCTTGTTTGCACCAACAGTACCGTCAGCACCTAGACCCCAGAACTTACAAGCTGTAGTACCCTCTGGAGCTGAATCTAAAGCTTCGCCCTCATCTAGAGATAGGTTAGTAACGTCATCAACGATACCGATAGTAAATCTTTGTTTAGCATCGTTCTCGAATACTGCCTTGATTTGTGCAGGTGTAGTATCCTTAGAACCTAGACCGTATCTACCAGTGAATACTGGAGTGCTTTCAAACTGTGTACCCTTTAATGCTGCTACTACGTCAAGGTATAGAGGCTCACCTAATGAACCAGGTTCTTTAGTTCTATCTAGAACTGTAATCTTCTTAACTGTAGATGGGATAGCTTCAACTAGCTTATCAGCACGGAAAGGTCTGTAAAGTCTAACCTTGACTAGACCTAGCTTTTGACCTTGTGCATTTAAGTAATCGATAGTCTCTTCGATAGTATCATTTACTGAACCCATTGCAATGATAACTTGTTCAGCATCTTCAGCACCGTAGTAGTTGAATAGCTTGTAGTTAGTGCCAATCTTAGCATTGACTTGATTCATGTAGTCTTCAACTATTTCAGGGATAGCATCATAGTACTTGTTACAAGCCTCACGTGCTTGGAAGAAGATATCAGGGTTTTGTGCTGAACCCTTTAGGATAGGATGTTCAGGATTTAAAGCTCTGTCTCTAAAAGCTTGAGCGGCGTCCATGTCTAGCATATCCTTGAGGTCTTCAGTATCCCAAGTTTCAATCTTTTGAATCTCGTGGGAAGTACGGAAACCATCAAAGAAGTGGATGAAAGGTACTCTACCCTTAATTGTGGATAGGTGAGCTACGGCACCTAAGTCCATAACCTCTTGAGGGTTAGAAGAACATAGCATTGCAAAACCAGTCTGACGACAAGCGTAAATATCGCTGTGGTCACCAAAGATGTTCAAAGCGTGGGATGCTACACATCTAGCAGATACGTGGATTACACATGGTAATAACTCACCAGCAATCTTGTACATGTTAGGTATCATAAGTAGCAAACCTTGAGACGCTGTATATGTCGTAGTCAAAGCACCAGCAGTCAATGAACCGTGAACAGTACCTGCAGCACCTGCTTCGGATTGCATTTCAGCAACTCTTACAGGGTCGCCGAAGATGTTCTTCTGTCCCTTAGCAGACCATTGGTCTGTAACCTCAGCCATTACTGATGATGGTGTGATTGGATATATTGCAGCAACGTCAGTAAATGGGTATGATGCCCAAGCTGCAGCGTTGTTGCCGTCCATAGTTTTCATTTTTCTTGACATAGTAAAAACTCCTATTCTATGGTAATCTTTAAAAATATAACCTATTTGAGAAGTTATTCTCCCCAACTGATTAAATACTATTTTAGCACACTAAAATATTTCTGTCAAGATAGTTTATGGTTTTTTTATATGAAAATATGGTATAATTTCGTGTCTGTTTTGTGGGATTAACATAAAATTGTTTATCGTGGGATGTAGTTCCGTGCATATCTACGGAACGACGTTGGTGTCGTTCCATACACGGCGTATAAATTTTTTTCAAAAAACCCTTGACAAATCTAATATTATGATATATACTTATAAAGGTTTAAAACTTTACACTTAGAGGAGGGTTCTTCTGTGAGCAAAGATATGAGGTTTGTACCACTGATGGATTGCTATAGTTCAATCTTGACGGAAAAACAGAGGAATGCCATGGAACTCTACTACTATGATGACCTCTCACTCTCAGAGATTGCTGAACATACCCACACCACAAGACAGGCTGTACACGATAATATTAGACGTGCTGAGGCTTATATCTTGGAGTTGGAAAGTAAACTCGGGTTCTTGAGCAACATGAAAGTGCTTAGCGAGGTACTTGATGACATAGAAGTCCAATCTAAAAAGATAGTATCACTTAGTAAAGGTAACTCACATGGACAAGAAATAGTTAAGTTGGCTGAAAATATTTCTCAGCTTACGGAAAATGGTAAGAATTTTCTGATAGATTTGTAGAAAAGGAGATTTAAAGTATGGCTTTTGAAGGTCTTTCAGATAAACTAAATAAGGTATTTAAAAAATTAAAATCACGTGGTAAACTGACTGAAAGTGATGTTAAAGAGGCTATGCGTGAAGTCAAACTCGCTCTTCTTGAAGCTGACGTTAGTTATAAAGTAGTTAAAGATTTCATTAAGAAAGTTTCCGAACGTGCCGTAGGTGCTGAGGTTCTACAAAGTCTTACTCCAGGTCAACACGTAATTAAGATAGTAAACGAGGAACTCTGCGACTTGATGGGCGGTTCTAATGAAAAGCTTAATTTTTCATCTAAGCCACCTACAGTGGTAATGATGTGCGGTTTACAAGGTTCAGGTAAGACTACCCATTCTGCAAAGTTGGCTAAGTACCTTAAAGAAGAAGGTCACAGACCTATGATGGTAGCTTGTGACGTTTATCGTCCAGCTGCGATTACACAGTTACAAGTAGTCGGTGAACAGGCTGGTGTACACGTCTTTGAGATGGGTCAAGCTAGTCCAGTAACCATATCAAAAGAGGCTATTAAGTACGCTAAAGACCACAGTTATGATGTGGTAATCATAGATACTGCAGGTCGTCTACACATTGATACAGCACTCATGGACGAACTTAAAAACGTTAAGGATGAGGTACATCCAGATGAGATTATGCTCGTAGTAGACGCTATGACAGGTCAGGATGCTGTAAACGTTGCTAAGGCTTTTGATGATGCTCTAGGTATCACAAGTGTATTGATGTCCAAGTTGGATTCCGATACTCGTGGTGGTGCGGCGTTGTCAGTACTTGCAGTTACAGGTAAGCCTATCAAGTTTGTAGGTAACGGCGAACATCTAGATGATTTCGAGAAGTTCCATCCTGAGAGAATGGCAAGTCGTATCTTAGGTATGGGCGACATCCTATCATTGGTTGAAAAGGCTGAACAAGTCGTTGACCATGAAGAGGCTGAACGTCTAACTAAGAAACTTCAAGATAGCAAGTTCGATATGAACGACCTACTCAAACAGTTACAACAGATTCAAAAGATGGGTTCTGTTAAGAGCATTTTAAATATGTTCCCAGGTGTGGGCGACAAGATTGATGAAAAGGATATCGACGAACGTCAGTTTGTGAGAATCCAAGCTATGATAACTTCCATGACTGATGCCGAAAGAGTTAAGCCAAGTATCATAAACCCATCAAGGAAGAGACGTATCGCAAAGGGTAGCGGTTGCAAGGTCGAAGATGTCAACAGATTGTTACGTCAGTTCGAGCAAATGCAACAGATGATGAAACAGTTCGGTAAGAACGGCAAGGCTACTAGAAAGATTAAGAAACGTCTAGCCGGTATGGACTTGAGAAGATTCGGTAATTAA
>CAZWRW010000205.1:0-3356 GCA_964636465.1 uncultured Ruminococcus sp.
ACAAAGCCGACTGGTACGGCAAGTACTTGCAAAAAGTTAGCACTTATTTTCCATCAAGTCAACTGTGTTCATGTTGCGGTTATCAAAATAAAGATACAAAAAATCTAGCAGTTAGAAGTTGGGTGTGTCCTGAATGTGGTACACATCACGATAGAGATATCAACGCAAGTATGAACATTCTAAACGAAGGTTTAAGAATATTGAATGCTTAAAATATATCAGTACGGCAGGGACTGCCGGAATTTAAGCCTGTGGAGTTCGTGTAAGACTAACCCTTAAAAGTTAGCTGTGAACCGTGAAGCAGGAAGCCCCCACCTCTTAGGTGGGGGTAGTTCACCAATGGGAGTATGTCACAGTTCATCAATCATCTTCTATGTTTACGCCAAAACTTTCACAGAGAGTTTTCAAACCGTTTTGATAACCAGAACCTATACACTTAATCTTCCATGAATCCTTATATCTGTATATTTCCAAGGCAACAAGGGTCTTTTCTACGGAAAGATGCTCAAGTTTTAAGTGACAGATAGGTGAGTTATCGCTGTAAACTTGAACTACTGGTTCTTCTACATTTAAGAAGTTTATGTTTTCCTCATCGCCATAGATAGAAAAACATACAGCAACCTTTTTGACTTGTGTATCCACCTTTGAGAGTTCCAAGGATATTGCAGGGGTGCTATCTGTGGATGTAATCTTCACAGAACCTTTTGGAGAAGTCTCATTTCCGAAGAACACCATCTCTTCGTCACAAGATACTTTTTCATCATCGTGAAGTAAGAATGCATAACTATCTATCACCACAGATTCACTCAATGGTTTGTAGAAGAGTTTAACTTCCAAAGGTTTATCAACATACGAAGTTAAATCGAACCTTTCGCCGTTCATGAGAACCTTTTCACTTAAAGTATACTGTATCTTTTCAACAGTAGGCTTGGCTGTGGTACTTGCGATAGGTTTGTCTGTAAGGTCACTGGTATGTAACATCATAAGTTGTGCATCCGTGATGTTGCTGAACGAGGATAACCTGTTGGCTTGTCTAACGATAGCTTTTTCAAAGAAGTTTCTAACATCTCTACCGTTTGCGAAGTTTGCACCTCTACTGTTGTATAGGTCTTTGAAATAGTTTGATGCAAACAGTTTAGCCGTATCATCTAATGTATATCCTGAGCTTTTGCACATACTTAGGAATATTTCGTATAGTTCTTTATCTTGATAGTCAGGAAAGTATATGAATTTGTTAAATCTAGAACGCAATCCAGGGTTAGAACTTAAAAACTGTTCCATCAGTTGAGGATATCCAGCTACGATTACTATCAAGTCATCACGATGGTCTTCCATGGCTTTTAATAGAGTATCTATGGCTTCTATACCGTAGTCGTTGCCACCGCTACTGTGGCTAGTTAAAGAGTATGCCTCATCTATGAAGAGTACACCTCCAAGAGCCTTTTGTACTACTTCTTGTACCTTTAGAGCGGTCTGTCCAACGTAGCCACCGACCAAACCTGAACGGTCTACTTCGACTAGGTGTCCTTTAGATAGTACGCCTAACTTATGGTATATCTTAGAGATTAGTCTAGCTATGGTAGTCTTACCAGTACCAGGGTTGCCCGAGAACACCAAATGTAAAGACATCGGTTGTTGTTTCATGCCACGTTCTTGTCTAACCTGTCTGAGCTTGACTAAATTAATTAGAGAGTTTACATCTTGTTTAACTTCAGTTAGACCTGTTAGAGAGTTCAACTCTTCTAAAAGTTCCTCTAAAGATTTTTCCTCTTCATATTCTTCTTCATCGTCGGAAATATCGTCAATGTAGTCGTCGTCATCGTCTTCATCATCATCGTTATTTGCGACTAGTTCATCAAAGTAACCCTTTGGAACTTTAAACGGCACACTAGATATGTTTGCACCTATACCACGCAAAGATATCTTGCTCAACATACTGCATAGACTATCGATAAAAGCGTTCAACTTTACACTATACTCTACCGTTTCAAGCAGGAAGGTTTCCGAGGCCATAAAGTGATACAATGTGTCACTATTAGTTAAGTATACTAAAAAACTTGCTTGAATTACAGTTCCTAGAGTACTTATATGGTTAGCTATTAAAGCTATCTTAACGTCTTTGGTATCTTTGAGTATGATATACTTATTGTCTGTTATGATGGCTAATAGGTTTATAACGTGACCCTTTTGAGACTCACATATATCACTTACGACATTTTCAAAATTTTCACAATCTAACTCTATATCGGTCAAAGTGGATAAGGTTAGAGAATATTCGCTAGTTATACCGTCATCGTATTCAAAACTTATGTTTGCTATGTTTGGATTAGTTTCGTCATCCTCTGGCACAAAATTAGCACCATCGGGCATAGGAAGTAATAACTTGTTGTCAATCAATAGTGAATGATTTATTTCTCTTATGAACATTAATATCAACTCCAAAATTCATAAATATATTATGTGGAACGATGTAGATGTCGTTCCACAGTGATTATATTTGATTTATACATTAACTCCAAAGTTTTTGCATAGAGCCTCCAAACCACCTTGAAAGCCACTACCTATAGCATTGAACTTCCATTCGCCGTTATTGCGGTAGATTTCAGCTACGATAATAGCCGTTTCTATAGAGAAATCTTCACCCAAGTCAAAACGGATAAGTTCAGTGTTAGTTTTTTCGTCCACTACACGGATAAAAGCATTGCTAACCTGTCCGAAGTTTTGTCTACGAGTTTCTGCCTCGTATATAGTTACGACGAAGTCTACCTTGCTAACGTTAGCAGGGAGTTTGCTTAGGTCAACTTTAATCTGTTCGTCGTCGCCCTCGCCTTCACCGGTTAGATTGTCGCCAGTGTGTTCTATGCCACCGGATTTATGTATCAAGTTGCCATAGAATACGAAATCCTCATCACTGCTGACTTTGCCGTTGTCGCCTAGCACAAAAGCTGAGGCGTCCAAGTCGAAGTCGAAACCGCCATCGTACTTGTTAGTATCCCAACCCAAACCGATTAGTAGATTACTTAGTCCAGGATTACCTTTAGTTAGGTCAACCTTTTGACCCTTTTTCAAGCTAACTGCCATTTTTAAATACCTCCAAATTTAATTTTAACGCTAATCCGATGGATTTTGAAAATTCCTAATACCATGCCATAGAATTGGCGTTAATTTTAAAGTCTTTTTCTTACAACTATATACTACCATACTTTTTGTAGAATGTCAATAACTTTTTGACTAAATAGTTTGATTTTTTATATATTGCACCTAAATAGTCACATTGGCGTTAGTATTAAAAATCATCTACTTAGTTGACAAAACATCCGAAATAATATATAATATAGACAATAAAATTAGTCAAT
>CAZWRW010000206.1:0-3354 GCA_964636465.1 uncultured Ruminococcus sp.
ATTATATCGAACCAGTGTTAAATAAAGTCTATAACAGGCGTGTTGGGATATCTCTTATGCATGATGTTCAGCACAGGATTTAACCAACTTACACACTTGTTTAGTATTATAGCATCCGAAGTGATAACGTTTTCTTTAGTCTCTAAAATTACGTCAGCATTTGGGACAAGTTCAGTGGTCACCGTAAATGGGTGACTATCTAAAATTTCATGTATGCGTTGACTTAACCGTCCAGTGTTGGAAACGGGGCTATCTAAGTAGAATGTAGCACCGCTAACTTCAAGGGAAGTGAGTTCTTCACCAAGTAGCTTGATGGCTACGTCAGTCTTATCGATTAGACGATAAGTACCACGTAATCCACAGAGGTCACGGAGTGTGCCATCCATGCACTTTATGAGTGTAGTTTCGGAAAGCATGGTTTCAAGTGTGATTATCACGTTGAGACCATCCAAATAGACGTGTTCACCAGTGCATGAGGTTTTCAGTTTGGAAAGTCTGCGATTTACATCGACAGTAGGGGAGACCGCCCTCGCTATGGCTACACGTTGTCTCTCTGAAAGCTGATAGTGGTTGCCCACAAACGTTGACACGCTCTTGATTGGGTAACCTCTATCTATGATGGCTAACACGTCACTACTAGCACGACGGAGTGTCTTAATGCTCTCCTGTGAGAAGTCTCTAGCATCAGTAGGAACGTAGCCACGCTTGATGTTTTCAGCCATGAACTTATCTCTTAGCCTTGTCGCCTAATTTTCTAAGGCTGTAGTCCTTTACTGTGGATAGGTCTGCCCTCTCTACTGCTAGAGCGAAGTCTGGAACGTCCTTAGTGATAGTAGAACCTGCACCAGTGTATACGCCTTTACCTAGTGTTACTGGAGCTATCAAGTTAGTGTTACATCCTATGAAACAGTTATCTCCGATGGTGCAACGATTCTTGACCTTGCCATCGTAGTTGACCGTTACACAACCACATCCGAAGTTTACGTTCTTACCGACATCACTATCACCAACGTATGTTAGATGTGCTACTGCAGTATTCTCTCCTATGGTTGAGTTCTTAATCTCTACGAAGTCTCCAATCTTTACGCCATCACAGATTTTTGAGTTAGGTCTCAACTGTACGTAAGGGCCAATCTTTACATGGTTACCTACTACTGAATCAGTAGCGATTACATGGTTTAGTATAGTATCGTTTCCGACCTGCGTATTAGTGAGTTCTGTATCCGCACCGATTACACAGTTCTCTCCAATGACCGTGTTACCCATCAACATACAACCTTTTTTAATCTCTGTGCCAAGACCTATCTTTACATCTCTACCGATGGTTACGCCGTCAAGACAGGCAAACTCAACACCGTTTTCAAGGTGTTTGTCGATTACGTTCATTCTAGCGATGGTGTTCAACTCTAAAAGACCTTTTCTATCGTTAGCACCTAAAACTACGTTAGGGTTCTCGGATAGGTATGCATTGGCACGTCTACCCTTATTGATAGCTATGAATACAGTATCAGTTAGGTAGTATTCACCTTGTGAGTTGTTCTGTGTTAGTTCTCCCAAAGCCTCGATTAGTTCAGCAGTCTTGAACCAGTACGCCCCTGAATTTACTTCCCTAATCTGTTTCTGTTCGATGGTTGCATCCTTTTCCTCAACTATGGATGTGATAGTGTTGCCCTCACGAACGATTCTACCATAACCGTGTGGATTTTCAAGCATAGAGGTGATTACAGTTACAGAGTTGTTCTCACGGTTGTGAAGTTCCAAAGAGTTCTTGATGGTGTCAGCATCTATGAAAGGAGCATCGCCACAGAGTACTAAGGTGTTGCCATCCAAGTTTTTTTGCATGAACGGAATGGCTTGCATAACTGCGTGACCTGTTCCTAAACGTTCACTCTGTAGGACGGTTTCATACTTGCCATCTATGTATTCATCTATGATTTCTGCTTGATATCCCTTTACTATGCACAAGTTCGACAAGTTTGCTTCTTCACATGACTTGATAACCCATTGTAACATAGGTTCTCCCAAAACCTTGAACATAGGCTTTGGAATCTCGGCTTTCATACGTTTACCTTGACCACCTGCTAAAATAATTACGTTATCCATATATGATAACCTACCTTTCGATGTTTAGATATTATAATTTGCTTAATTCCGTGTGTTGTTGAATGATATTAATTCAGTTTGTTAAAATATATATTCAACAAACACTATACTTATATTATCGCACGTTTTGCGAAACTTTTCAATAGGGTTTTAGTAACATCTAATATGGAATGAGGTGGCTTTTTTTGTGTAAAATACACAAATATCCGATTGAGAAAACTTTTAACTAGATTTTCACACCATTTTGAAACATTTTTCGGTGAGTATTCCACTTGACAAATTTACACCTTGGGCGTATAATATGTTTGTAATCTGTAAAACAAAGTAATTCCATATGGAACGGCTTAGACCGTTCAAAAATATTTTAAGAAAAGTAGTGAATTTTTATGGTAGAAGTAGAGGGTTTGGAAAGCACTCAATTAGGTACGAGAAGTTTAAATAAAGTAGGTGCAGAACTCAAAGTCAAGGGTATCGATAGGGTTAAGGCGTTGAGGTTTCAGCATCACTGTGTTAGCAGTATCGGTGGATTCTTTGGAGCGTACGCTATCTTGAATCACAATGAGCTGTTGGCATCCGCTCAAACGGCAAACTTGATAAACTTAGTCATGGCTATCCTAGGCAGAGATGTCACGGATTTCTTGGCACGTTTGGGTGCGTTGGTCGTGTACCTTGTGGGATTTTTCATAACTATATACGTTCCAAAGCGTACGAAGTTGAACTTGCAAGGCATATCTTTGGCAGTGGATGTCTTAGCCGTAGTGTTGTTAGCAATCATGCCTAGCAACGTAAATGATGTAGTAGCATTGTATCCAGTATTTTTCGCCATGGCTATCCAATGGAACTCTTTCGTCAAGGTTGAAGAGTACACCAGTGCCACGATTTTCTCAACTAACAACTTGAAACAGGCTACAACTTCTTTAATGGAGTACTTCATAGATGGTCAAAAGGATTCCAAAAAACTTGATAAAAGCAGATTCTATGGTGCTACTATTTTGGGATTTCATTTGGGTGTAGCATTGGCGTTCTTTACGTGCAAGGTGTTAGGCTCAAGTGCCATTTGGATGTGTTGTGTGCCTATCATAGTTTCGTTGGTATCACACGTTAGAGTGCTTAGAAGTAAGTCATCAATAGTTGATTAATTAGAAGTAGGGAACGCCGTTCGGTGTTCCTGTATTTTTTTAAGTTTGTATAACCCATGTAGGGAACGGGCTGTGACCGTTCCTAAATTTGCCGAAGGCAAATCAATGTTTA
>CAZWRW010000207.1:0-3345 GCA_964636465.1 uncultured Ruminococcus sp.
ATACGTGTACTACTACTAGCATCCTTTAGGATTATCGTGCCGTTAGGATTCTGTTTAGCGGTAATCATATCAAAGTTGGATACGTAGTCGTGTTCTATCTCTGTATCCGTGAGTTCAAACGCTACCGCACTGATTAAAGTCTTGAAACTACTACCAGGCATAGCATTCAATGTGCAAGTGTTGCTCATGGATAGGTTAGGGTCAAAACCGTCTTGAGTCCAAAGAGTGCTGTCGTAGTTATCCTTGCCGTAGGATAGTCTAACGTATCTTTTATATAGTTTGCTGTCGTTGTCAGGATTTTCAGTACTCTCTATGGTGTTGTTAGTAGAATTGATATATACTTCTGCATACTGCTTATACTCTCCTGAGTTACTAAGGTTTGCGACCTCTTCCTCTGTAAGATATACACTATCATCTATACTGCTTTCCGACATACCTATATAAGCTTCTGCGGTGTCGTAACCGTTGAAGTTTACATACTTTCCATCACTGGTGTAGAAATCTCCTAAGATGTAGTCGTTGTAGTTGTAGGTAGGTTTTGAAATCATCGTGAGGATAGAACCGTCGCTGTTATCGTAGACTACTAAACTAATTCTGTCGATATCACTTAACTTTTGCCAAATATCCCATGTGAGTGAGCTGTCTAAAGTAGTATAGACTTCATTCTGTTTGGTGTCTTCGTTCTCTGGTGAAATTTCATAGAGTAGGTCACTAAAGTACTTATCACCGCCGTTTGAGTTCGCCGTGATGGTGTTACTAAAACATTTCACATACTCATCCGTGAGGTTAGCCTCTTGGATGTCACTAGGTACGACTATTAACCTTTTGTTGTCCACGGTCTGCATGAGTGGTATGCCGTTACAATCCATAAGTGAACCCTTTTCGGTATTTTCCACGGTGTAGCTGTTGTTTATCTTATTACCGATGATAGCACTTACATTGTCAACTGGTTCACTAATCTTTTGAAAACCTAGGTATGTCGCTACTACGAAAGTTATCGAGAGCAGGACTGTCAACCCGACCTTCTTACCCTTACGTTTCCCGATGGCTATCACCGCCACTATACACACCATAAAGATGATTAAATCTAAATTTTCAAACATACTAAAATTGCTCCTTTAATTCAATTTGACTTCATCAAATTGCGGAACGCCGTGGGCGACGTTCCCTACATATTACTTTCATAACTTTTAATCTTATCTACGTCCATTACACAGTACGATATGAACAGAAACTCTAATGAGAATAGTAACATATCACACGTACCATCCGAAATGAACGGCAATGAGATACCTGTATAGAAAATCATACCGTACACGCCAAGTATGTTTACAAACGCTTGTACTATGAACGATATCACATACATGATTGCAACGTTCCAAAGCATATAGATTACTCTTAGTTTGGTGTCGTATTGTAGAGTGTTCAATCCTACTAACTTGATAGACCTGTTATTGTATAGGATTATCAAAGGGGCAAACTGTAGAGTGTATCCAAATACTATGCTTATCAAGGTCAAGATTGAGCCGTTGTTTATTGAGAGTGTGTACAACATATAGTCACTCTGTGCGGTGGTTGGACGTTGTACATATACGTTATCAGCCACATAGTGAAGTTCGGAAACGTTGTCTATAGCCTGTTGGTCTTGAATCTTCTTGCTAGTCATGAGGGTGTCTCTAATGTTGGAGTTTATACTGATATGTTGCTCATTCTGTTGCGGATAGATTAACCTACCTATATCATACATGACTTTTCCGTAAGTGGTGTCTGTATCGTAGAGTTTGTAGTTGTAGTCAAGATTTTTGAGTTTGTTACTTATTACTGAGCTGTCAACATCGGATGTGCTTTTGATAGATGCTACTTCTATTCTACGTTTTTCTACTATGTTACTTGAAATTTCTGTATCAGTTAGGCTGAGAGCCTCTTTGTAAGTGTTAGGTAGTGCTACATTGAATACGTACACACACGAAACTACTAACGATATAGTAACTATCATACCCAAGGCACACTTGTTAATATAGTTTGATACCGTCTTTAAATCCATGGATTTCTTAGTAAGTTTAACGTCTAGATAGTCTTTAAAGTGTTTCACGAGGATTGCCACCAATACCCCTAGAATCACTAACAGTGCTAAAATCACAAAGAGTTTGATACTATTACCTACTAACACATTTGAAACTATCCCTACGAGGATATATACCAAAGCCGTCAAGATTACTGTAGGTAGTATCAAGAATTTGATGCTGTAGTTCAAAGAACCCTCACCTGCGGAACGCTTAGTCGTGATAGTATTATACACGAACATCACAAACAACACTATGAATATACAGATAGCATTGCCCTTTTCTTTTAACACGAACGCTAAGAACAACACCGGCACCAAACAGATTATAAAAATCTTTAAGTAACCTATATTACTGATGGGTACATACTTTTGACTATCTCTATTGATTTTAACCTCTTCATGATATAACAGCCAACTGAAAAGTATCGGTAATACTAACTTTAGGATTGCTGAATATTGCATAGAGAATCCGAAGAGGGTCAAAGTGTTCGGGTTGCTGACGTTCCCCTTTACATAGGATATCCCAAACCACAAGATACTTACTATCGCAAACGCTCCTATAAAGATTTTCAAAACCTTTTCACTTGCGAAGATTCCAGTAGGTAACTTTTTAGAGAGCTTATGTCCTACTATGAAGAGTATCCAGACTACCAGTATTAAAGCTAAATTTTTCTTAATATCCGACATATAGTTTAAGTCATAGATGATACTCTTAGTGTTGTCATCGACTTTTACGTCATACCTCAGACCTGCAAAGGAGTAGCCTACTACATACAAACCTAAATTATAAATCAATCCAGTTATGGACATGATATAGTACACGTTATTAGGCTTGATGATACCAAAATCTTTACTCTTATATATCAGGGTAAAGACCTCCAACAGTGAATACAGTATAAAGAATATTCCAAAGTTTTTAAAGTACTCCACCAATGTGATACTATAAACTTGTGGCACGTTGTAATCGGAGTAGGCAATCGACCAGTCATAGCTTGTGTAACTTCCCAAAATCAACCCGAAAGCCACTATCAACAAGGCGTTCAAGGCAGATATTGAAACTATTTCTACCTTTTTCATAATATTTCCTTTCTACAGTGTGTAATTGTTAATTATATTTTATCATGTATTGACAGCAATGTCAATGTAAATAACGCAAGTTCGATATAATCCCATACCATGTGAATATTTTTTAAAAACCATTACAGAACATTTTGACAGAGGAGGAGGGGGAAAATTTTCTTTATCTAACTCTAATCTCTATACTCTTACTCTATTCTCTA
>CAZWRW010000208.1:0-3324 GCA_964636465.1 uncultured Ruminococcus sp.
ATAACGTCCCTAAAAACTCACATAGTCAAAAAATCTTTTGGGGATAACTTGACTTTTATCCATTTACGTGTTAATATATCAATATGAGAAATCTTAACATGGAACGTTCACACTTTTAGAGCGTTCCATGTGTCATAATCACAAGTTTTTAAAGGTGGGATAATTATTATACATTACGTTATCGGTAAGGGTGGAACGGGCAAATCTCAAAAGATTATCGAGATTTTGGATACCCTTATAACTAAAAATATAAAGGACGGCAATCCTGAACTTAATAAGAATATATACTACATAGTACCTGAACAGTTCTCATTTGAGTTCGATAAGAAACTCTATGAAACCATCGGGGAACATGAGGACTTTAACAACCAACACTCATACTTCCAAAGCCTATATGAAAGCGTTGGTGCGTATAAGTACAACAGTATCAATGTAAATAAGTTCAGTAAACTCGCTGAGGATATCATCACGAAGTATGGTAGTGTCAGTCAAAACTACATAAACAAACTTTCGAGAGCTATCGCTATGTACCAAGCCATCAGTGCGTTGAAATCCAGTAACGCTTTGAACGTGTTTGAAAAACAGGCTAACAACATAGATTTTGTCAGATTAGCATTAAATCAAGTGGTAGACCTAAAGAAGAGTAACATCTCAGCGGAGGAGTTAAAAGCTAAGTCTAAAGACTTTCCTAAACAGGTCATGGAAAAAGTCGAAGATATGGCGAACATCTATAGCAAGTACGATGAAATCTTAAAAGAGAAAAATCTACAGGATTCCACGAGTGACATAATAAACTGTTGTCAAATCGCAGAACGACACCACTTTTTCAATGATGCAACTATCTTCATAGATGAGTTCGACGCTTTCACCTTGGACGAACTCGCACTCATAGAGGTGATGTTACATCAATGTAATGATGTTTACATAACCCTCCGAACGGATAACCCAAACAATACTAAACCATCCTACTTTGAACCAGTCAACGCTACTTACAAACAACTCAATGCCATAGCCTATGCACACAGCATTCCGACTCGAACCATATCGTGTGATAGAACTTACAGGTATGTTTCCGATGACTTAAAACATCTAAGTGAATGCGTATTCACTCACGGTAGGAAGTACAAGTTCAAATCTCATGGAGATATCAACATCACACAGTGTGATAACTACTATCAAGAGTGCGACTACGTATGCTCACAGATTAGAAAACTTATCATGGATGGTTACTCATACAAGGATATCTTCGTAACTGCTAGACACGTTGACGATTATTTAGGAATCATTGAGAGAGCTTTTGAAAACTATAACATTCCGTACTTTTTAAGCACGGATAGGTCTTCTATATACACCCCCGTGATGGTGTACTTCATAAACCTTTTGGATATCATCTCTTCTAGTAAGTATTTTGATACCGATACCATACTTAGATATGTCAAGAACCCTATCACCAACATACCTTTTGAAAACGTCGCAGATTTAGAAAACTACTGCTACAAGTGGAGTGTTAAAAAATCCATGTGGAATGAGCCTTTTCAACAGGATGACAACACCACCGCAGAACTCACTAGGTTGAACGTTATCAATCCGTTGATAGCTCTAAAGGAAAATATCAAAGATAAACCTTGCATAGAGGTGTGCAAGTACATATACTCATACATGGATGAACAAGGTATCATTCAAAATGTTCAAGATATCATAGATAGGAATAGGAGTCAAAATCAAGACGTAGTGGCAGGTGAAATGGCTCGTCTATGGGATATGTTGATGACTATCTTAGATACACTCTGTACATTCATGGGTGACGAAGTAATCCCGATTAAACACTTCAAAGAGATAGTCTGTGCAATGATTAGTCAAAGTGATTACAAGATTGCTCCACAAAAACTAGATGCGGTTAGCTTTTCTGCGTGTGATAATTCAAGGTTTAACTCTCCGAGAGTATTGTTCATATTGGGTGCAAACGATGGAACTTTTCCATCCTCTGTGGATACTACGGGAATCTTCACAAACTCCGATATGAAACACTTTGAAGATGTAGATTTGAACTTCTTTAAATCCATCAAGGATAAGACCGCCGACGAAAAGTTGATAGTTTACAAGACACTTTCCGCACCGGCTGAAAAGTTGTATATATCTTATGCACTCAAGAACACCATGGGCGATTTGAAATATCCATCATACGTAGTGGACAGCGTTAGAAGTCTATTTGAAGACCTAACCATCAACAACGCCAACGAACTACCAGTAGAAGAGTTATGTTCTACGTATAAGGCTTCGTATGAGTACTACGTTAAACACTTTTGGGATAAGTCTAAAGAGTTGACTACCGTAAGGGAAGTACTCTTGAACGATAGTGAATACGCCTCCAAGGTGGAATATCTAGATAGAGTTTCTAAGAATGAGGATTTAAAAATTCAAGATAAGAACATAGCTTTGAAACTCTTTAGGAACAAGATTAAAATCTATGCTACTAAGTTTGAAACGTTCAATAGATGTCATTTTCAGTATTTCTGTAGTGAGGGCTTACGCATTAGAAAACCTGTCAAGTATGATATTTCTAAGATTGAGATAGGTAACATAATACACTACTGTTTAGAAAAAGTCATCAGTTCGCATAGCAAGAAAGATTTCGTAGAACTCAGTGATACGGCTATCAAGTCGGAAATAGACAACTTTGCTAAACAGTACAAAGAGGAAGGTCTCGGAGGAGACTACGGAAAGACTCAACGTTTTGATGCGAACTTTAAGCGTATCAAAGGAAGTATATTCCAAACGCTTAAACATATTCAAAAGGAGTTTTCACAGTTGGAGTTCGTGCCATCGGACTTTGAACTTACCGTCGATGAATACGGAGACTGTCCACCTTTAAGTATCACCAATGAGGATGGTATGGAAATCCTATTGTGTGGCAAGGTAGACCGTGTAGACATCCTAGAGAATGAGAACGGCTCATACGTTAGGGTAGTGGATTATAAGAGCGGTACTCAAAAGTTTGAGACTTCAAAGATACCTTACGGCATAGATATGCAGATGTTCTTATACTTGTTTGCCATCACTGGTAAGGATGGTAAGTATAGTGAAAGTTCTCCAGCAGGAGTGTTATATCTGCCAGTAAGTGAGCTTAGGGTCAAAGATGAGCTTAGAAGTTCGGAGGGTGTTGCCAAAGAGATAGACAAGCATTACAAGATGAAAGGCGTAGTCTTGGATGATACTTCTGTAATACAGGCTATGGAACGTGAACTCAAAGGAGTATATATACCATTCACCACAGGCAGAGGCAAACAGTTCAATATGACGTTGACCGCTCAACAGTTTGATAAG
>CAZWRW010000209.1:0-3297 GCA_964636465.1 uncultured Ruminococcus sp.
GTTAAACCAATTCAAGAATGTTTTTGAGTGGCTTATCGTAGTTTTCCATACCCCTGAATATCGTACGGCAGATGTAGTAGTATAACACGTCAAGTTCTTCCTTGTTCACCACACTAGGTTGATGTTCAAAGTAGAAATCCAAACCGTTGTCTTCTGGACGGTGCATTACAGTCAAGTAGATAGGCTGTGCAGCTACACCGTTAGAATACCATTGACTCTTATACTTTGCAGGAAGTTCGTTGTCGCCATCGTTTTGACCTGAAAGCGGTTGGTAGGTTAGTGAGATACTCTCATAACTCTCACCACGAGCAAGTTTCATAGCCTTGGAACGCTCCATAGTGAGTTGTACTGGGTCGTAGTTTGCATGACGGAATATAGTGTTCTGTGCAACTTGTATCTTCTTGATACCATCTGCAAAAGTTTCAGTAGGTTCAATGATAGTTCTACATGGGAAGTAGTGTATTCTCGTACCACCTGAGTTTCTCTCCAATAGAGTGCCACGTCTTGCGATAGTGGTCTTTATGGATACGTCCTTTTCGTTCTCATTGAAGATTGAAAGCACTGTCCTTAGACCCATCAACAACATACATACTACTGGAATGTTCTTCTCTCTACAGAAGTCCACTATCTGTTTGGATGGTTCTCTCTCTAGACTATACACGGAAATCTGTGCAGTACAGTCTGTGCTGACTATCTGTGCAGAACGCTTATCAGGATTACCACTCTCCCTCCTTGCGTTGATGATTCTACCCATACCAGCAAAGTCAGTGTACATAGGTTCGGATTCGTTTAGAACTTGTTGCCAGTACTTACTATCCCTTTGGAATGCCTTAGTCTCTGGATACTTTAAATCATTCTTTAAACACTCAATGTAAGATTTCATAGCCTCCGGATACTTGACCTGTTCAGGATACTTCTTAGCACAGTAAATCTCTATGATATCACGGAAAAATAGGAATAGAGAACTTGAATCCATGGTCATGTGTTGCACGTTGATGTATATGCCGTTGTAACCGTCAGGCATCTGCACCATGATAATCCTATTTAGTTGAGTATCATACATATTGAAAGGTATCTTAGTGTATTCGGTCAACCTCTTGTCGATGTCTTCCTTTGCCCAGTGGCGATAGTCGTGTAACTCGATGTCGCTAGGTACATCTTGAACTACGTACTGCCAAAGACTCTTATCCTCTTCTTGATGGAAACGTAACCTTGAACACTCATGACGTTGATAAGCATCATAGATAGCTTCCTTTAGTACTGGAAAGTCTATGTCTATTTGGATGTACAATCCACTACCGATATTTAAAACTTGAGGTTTTCCACAAGCCATCACAGTGTAGAAGTGCATCTTTTGGGCTGGTGCTAGAGGATAGCACTCTTGGTTTACTCCGTTGATTTCTATAAGTTTCATAAATAAATTCCCCGTTTCATAAATTAAAAGGTTAATCTTTAATATACTTCTTGATGAACTCTTTTACGTTATCCATGAAGAGTTCACGATTTTCAAAGAATGCGGCTGCGTGTCCTGCATCCTTAACCCAAACAAGTTTTTTAGGTGCGGAACATCTGTCATAGTTTTCTTGGGTCATGTGGGTAGGCACGAAAGTATCTTCTTCACCCGCAATGAACAGTGTAGGTGTAGTAGTAACGTCCATAGCCTCAAGAGTGGTGTATTCGCTGTAGCCGTACCCAGCGAACTTTTTACTCAACATACTGGTTAAGTTCATAAGTGGGAACTTCGGTATGTGATAGTCTCTCTTTAGAATGTGTGAAAATACTGACTCAGGAGACGTAAAACCACAATCTGCGACTGCAAACTTTACGTTCTTTGGAAGTTCTTTAAAGCCTGTAGTCATCAACACGGTGGATGCTCCCATGGAATCTCCATGGATAACTATCTGTACATCCTTGCCGAAACGTTCGATTGCGTAGTCTATCCAAGCTAAGAGGTCGTACCTATCTAGGATACCAAAACCTATGTACTTGCCCTCGCTCTTACCGTGAGCCCTATCGTCCACTAGTATAGATGAAAAACCTAAATCATAGTAAGATTGTGCTACTGCTGGACAATCGTTCATGGCGTTGCTAGTGTATCCGTGAAGACATATCAAAAGTTTGTTGGAAGGTTTCTCATGTTGGATGTAATATCCGTGTAGCTTTAAGCCATCCTTGGATTGTATGTATACATCCTCGAAACCTTTCTTATTGACCCACGCTCTACCCTCTTCGATAACCTTCTTGTAACCTTTCCACTTGTCATCCGAACCCATCTCACTAGCGGATACCATAGGTTTATCTTTTCTTAGTATGGTCAGGTTAAAGAAATAGATTGCTAACGCTATATTTGCTACTAGATATAGTCCAATTAAAGCTAACACTATTTTGAAAATCATGGTGCTTGTTTACCCCTTTCTCTGCTACTGTTTAAGAGTATTCCCGTAACGAACCTTAATGAACCCTCAGGTGCTGAGAGACTCTTTTCAATCACTCCTGCGAGATAGTCCATACGTTCTAAGGTGTCTAACATCTCTTGGGTAGGTAGTAGTTGCCCATCGAATACCATAAGCATTGACATTGTGATGAGTTCTGCACCTTTCCTAGGGTTGTCACTCTTTAGGATACCTTGTAAATTTCCCTCTAAAATGTTGTTCTCCAACACTGGCACTGAATACTTCATAATTGCTGACTTTAACCTCTCATGAAGATACATATCAGGTTGTATGAAAAGTGTGTGCAAGTAGTTTTCTGAACCGTCTGAAAAGGTTGGAGTTGCGATAACTTGGAACTGTAGTTTCATTTTTTTGAACACGTCAAGCTGTTGATTTTCCGCTAAGTTGTGATACTCTTGGATAGTACGCTTTACAGTCTTCTGTGCTATGCCGTCTAGGATGTCGTTCTTGGTTTCTACGTAGTAGTAGATACTTCCTTTCCCGATACCTGCCTCTTTAGCTATCTTACTTACTGAAACTTCTTGAATACCAACCTTTTTAATTAAAGAGATTGTAGAATCGTAAATAAGTTCTAGTTTATCAACTTTATCATTTTTCAAACGCATCACTCCCAAGGAAAATTTTTACTTTCGACCATCGGTCGAATTTAAAGTGATTTCGACCGCTGGTCGAACTTCTTATGAACTAATTATAACACATTTAACCTAGGGATATATTAACAGAATGTAAATTATTTGAATTATTTTGTCGCTTACTAGACTATTATCCATAAATGGATTTAAGTGTAATGTTTCAATGAGTATAATACTTCAATTTGGCTTGACATCACCAAAAAAAAGTGGTA
>CAZWRW010000210.1:0-3295 GCA_964636465.1 uncultured Ruminococcus sp.
TTGCGGAACGGTATCAAAACCATTCCGCAATAAGTTTTTTTATTGATTATTTTCAGTGGCTGGAGTGAACTCTTCAAAGTTTTCCTCAGCATCCGATTTTGATTCTGCTGGAGTTTCAGCGGTTGGAGCATTCTCAACCGGTTCAGATTCAGCGGATTTTTTAGCGTTATCGAGCATAGCCATCTTCTTGTTCTTCTTGGAGACCATAACCAAGTTGGACGCTTGTTCCTTAATCTTCTCTTCAATCTCTTTCATCATGTCAGGATTGTTTCTCAAAGTCTCCTTAGAGTTGTCTCTACCTTGACCGAGTTTCACGCCATTGTAACTGAACCACGCTCCGCCTTTCTGTACGATACCTAAATCTACAGCAAGGTCTAGAACTTCACCAGTACGTGAGATTCCCTTGCCATAGAGCAAATCAAACTCACACTCCTTAAATGGTGGTGATACCTTATTCTTAACGACTTTAACTCTAGTACGATTTCCGACTACCTCACCACCAACTTTGAGTGCCTCACCTTTTCTAACTTCCATACGCACCGAGGCGTAGAATTTCAATGCCCTACCACCTGGAGTGGTCTCTGGATTACCATAGATGATACCTATCTTCTCTCTAACTTGGTTTATGAAAATAGCTACACAGTTGGATTTTGAAATCACTGAAGTAAGTTTTCTCATCGCTTGAGACATCAACCTAGCGAGTTGTCCAACGTGCATATCGCCCATTTCGCCATCGATTTCAGCCTTGGTAACCATAGCGGCTACTGAGTCGATAACTATTACATCTACCGCACCTGAACGCACCAAAGATTCTGCAATCTCTAAAGCTTGTTCACCGCTGTCCGGTTGGGATACTATTAAGTTGTCAGTATCCACGCCCAAAGCGTTTGCATAGATAGGGTCTAATGCGTGTTCTACGTCAATGAATACCGCTTCACCGCCCATCTTTTGGGCTTCCGCAACGATTTGTAAAGCTACGGTAGTCTTACCGGAACTTTCAGGACCATATATTTCTACGATTCTACCACGTGGTACTCCACCGATACCTAAAGCCATATCAAGTGTCATAGAACCCGTTGGGATAGCATCCACATTTAGTCTTTCAGTTTGACCTAACCTCATAACTGAACCCGCACCATAAGTCTTTTCTATCTGTGCGATGGCAAACTCTAAAGCCTTCTTCTTTTCATCTGCTGAAATCTTCTTCTTTTCTTGTGCCTTAGCCATAAATTTGAAACCTCCTAATTTCATTTAACATCAATCCGATAAACCAATCTTGCATTGCAAAATTGCGGAACGATTATTATGTGTTCCGTTTTTCTTTAATACTATTATAACATATGTCATGTCCGTTTTATAGTGCAATTCCCGAAACTACACGATTAATTCCACAAAGGTCAGGTATGACCGCTACGTTAGAAAATCCGTTCTCTAACATGATTTTTGAAACGTCTTCATCTTGACCTTGTCCAACTTCAAATACTAACATCCCACCGACTTTTAGAGAGTTCTTCCACACTTTACAGATGGTTCTATAGTAGTTTAGTCCATCGTCGCCACCGAACAACGAGGTTTTAGGCTCAAATGAAACCTCTTTCTGTAGATGTTCCATATCGTTCTTAGTTAGGTATGGCGGATTCGCTGTGATAATATTGAATCCTGTAAACTCTTCCGCTGTGGATGGCTCTAAAACGTCGCCTAAGTGTGCTATGACTTTTGAAGAGTTCAATGTGATGTTCTCTTCTAAGTAAGGATACGCTAGTTTTGAGAGTTCTATGGCGTGAACCTCAGCGTTAGTTAGATGTTTCTCAAGTGAGATTGGTATACATCCACTACCTGAACACAAGTCTAAGATTTTTAACCCAACATCATTTTTGTACATGGTTAGGACGTAATCTACTAAGGTTTCCGTGTCTTGGCGTGGGATTAGTACCCCCTCTCCGACTTTAAAAGACAAACCATAGAATTCCCACTTACCTAGTATATATTGCAATGGAAATCCCTCTATTCGACGGTTAGCCATGTTATTACACTGTATGACTTTTTCGTCTAGGTCGTCACATTCAACCTTTTTTGAAATCATATCGTAGATGTTAAGTTTAAACACATCCTCCAATATGTACACGGATTCAAACTCAAAATTTTCTATACCGTCATTTTTGAGGATTGTCCTAATCTGTTCTAATAGAGTTTTAATCAACATAGGCAATTACCAAATATCCTCCGATTTATCCTCTGGGATGCAAGGCTTGATAGCCTCTATAGCTACTTCAATTTGACTGTCATCTGGTTCACGAGTGGTGATTCTCTGAACTTGCAACCCTGGGAAAGATATCAACTTAACGATAGGGTGTTCTGAACGTCCTGCAAGTTTTATCAACTCATATGAGATTCCCACTACTAATGGTAATAACACCACTTGCACTAGGATTCTTTGCAAGGTAGTCAAACCCTTAGGTATGAAACAGAATACCAATATACTAATAATCAACGTAATAATCATGAAACTAGTTCCACAACGTGGATGAAATCTAGTATACTTCTTGACGTTTGCAACGGTCAACTCTTCGCCACCCTCATAACAAGCGATGGTTTTATGTTCTGCACCATGATATTCATAGGTACGTTTCATATCTTTCATTTGGGCGGTGACCCACAGATATGCTACAAATATAGTTATCTTTAAGAGTCCCTCTAGTAAAGTTCTAATGAACGTGTGTTCCGATAGCGGTTTAGTCACCAATGATGGTATGTACTTAAACAAAAACAACGCTACCAATACACTAAAAATCATAGCGAATACTGAAATTACGCTCATGGCGTTCTCACTGAGATGTTCATTCAACCAAGCATCTAGTTTGGATAACTCTTCAGGATTCTCTTCCTCTTCATCGTCGGTCATCTGTTTTTCAGCGGATTTCATCAAGCACTTATAACCTACCACCATAGAGGAGACAAAGTTAAATATTCCTCTCACAAGAGGGACTTTCTTATACCATGGTGCGGATTTTCCATTGTTAGTTTCCCAAGTTTCCACATCTATAGTGCCATTAGGTAGCCTACACGCCATCGCTGACTGATGTATGCCATTCATCATGACACCCTCAATTAGAGCTTGTCCACCTATCTTAGACTTATGCTTTTCTTTATTGTTTGACATAACTTTTCTTTATTCCTTTCTTTTGAGTTTGTATATTAACGCCAATTCGATATAATTCTATGTGATTGCACAACGGAATTTTGTAGGGAACGGGCTGTGACCGTTCCTTAGAATCACACGCAGTGTGATTGAATT
>CAZWRW010000211.1:0-3258 GCA_964636465.1 uncultured Ruminococcus sp.
AGAAAATAATCTTAACTTGTGAGGTGTTCCACTTTGTCAGAACTTTTTAAATCAATATCGTGCCTAAACAAGATAGGCACTAAAAGGTTAGAAATCTATAAAAAGATAGGGGTCTCTACACCATATGACCTGATGTCCTACTACCCTAGAGATTACATAGATTTCACTATGCCTAAACCTATAAGCAAGTGTATCTTTGGACAAAAGTCCGTGGTTAGAGGCACAGTAATAGAAAAAAACGTGGTAGTCACTCCACGTTTACATATATACAAAAGTCTAGTTAGAGAAAACTATACTAACGATACTTTTGAAGTATCCATATTTAATAATGAATATGCTGATAGAAATCTCATGTTAGGGAAAGAGTATCTGTTCTATGGTAAAGTCGATATGGCTTATGAAAAGATTCAATTAAGTTCTCCTAACGTAATCCCTGCCGATGACCCTGTGAAGTTACAAGCCATCTACCATTTGACTAAAGGCTTAACTAATACTATGGTCAGTAACAACGTGAAACAGTGTCTTGAAATCTTCGATAAGAACCCATTTGAAACCCTCCCACAAGAGGTTATACAATCCAATGACGTAATCTCCCTAAAGGATGCCCTCCACTTGATTCACTTCCCGACTAGTATTAATGATGTGAACTCCGCTAGAAAACGTTTAGCTTTTGAAGAACTTTTCATGTTGGAATTAGGTATGTCTCAAATGAAACACGTCGCTAGAAGTCATACAGGATGTATCATGCAACCCACAGACTTAACCGAACTCTATGAACATCTACCTTTTAAACTCACCAATGGACAGTTACAAGCCATTGAAGATGTTAGTAAAGACCTCTGTGGAGAATATCCTATGAACAGGCTAGTTCAAGGTGATGTTGGTAGCGGTAAGACTATGGTAGCTCTAGTAGCGTGTTATATCGCTTACAAGAACGGTTTTCAAAGCACGATTATGGCTCCTACTGAGATTTTGGCACAACAACATTACAAGACTTTTTGTGATATTTTAGAACCTCTAGGGGTCAATGTGGGATTGCTCACCGGCTCACTGACACCTAAAAACAAAAGGTTCGTACATGAACAGATTGAATCTGGTGGTTTTGATGTCGTAGTAGGTACACACGCACTTATTCAAAAAGATACAGTGTTCAAAAAGTTAGGGTTAGTCATCACGGATGAACAACACCGTTTCGGAGTTGAACAGCGTTCTAAACTTTTCAACAAAGGTGATTATCCTCACAAGTTGGTTATGAGTGCCACACCTATCCCAAGGACTTTAGGTTTAATCATCTATGGTGATTTGGAGATTTCCATCATTAATGAACTTCCAAAGGGTAGGAAACCTATTAAAACTGTGGCAATCCATGGGGATAGTTTGCGTAAACGTGCTTTTGGATATATCATCAATGAGCTTAAAGATGGCGGTCAAGCGTATGTGGTCTGTCCAATGGTCGAGGAAAGCAACGACGACGATTTGAAATCCGTCTACAAATACGCCAATGATATTCAAAATGGTGTACTTAGTGGGTTCAACGTTGGATTAATCCATGGCAAGATGTCCCCTGAGGAAAAAGAGTCCGTCATGCAGGATTTCAAGAACGGCAACATAGATGTGTTGGTTTCCACAACTGTAATAGAAGTCGGTGTGGACGTTCCGAACGCTTCCATCATTTTGATTGAAAACGCTGAACGTTTCGGACTCTCACAGTTGCACCAACTACGTGGACGTGTAGGTCGTGGCTCTCGTGAGAGTACTTGTATCTTAATTACTGGACTTCTGTCGGATGAGGTTCGCAACCGAATGAAAGTCATCTCTAACACTTTGGACGGTTTCGCCATCGCTGAAGAGGATTTCAAGGTTCGTGGTTGTGGCGACTTTTTCGGTAATCGTCAACATGGTCTGCCAAACCTCAAAGTTGCCGACCTCGTCAACGATATGGAACTTGTGGAGAATGCTCGAAAGTGTGCGATTCAGTTAATTCAAGATGACCCTATGCTCTCCAAAGAAGAACACTACACACTAAGGCTTGAACTCAATAGGATGTTCTACAGCTCCTCCGATGATTAATTTAACGCCAATTCGGCAAATTACGGAACGCCCACTGGACGTTCCGTAATCTGTATTAATTTAAAGTCGTTTTTTGACCATCCTTACTGATTACCGTGTTAGGAAACAGTCTACAAAGAGTTTTCTTATACTCATTAGGATTTTTCATGGCTGGACTATAGTGTGTTAGCCACAATTCGTCAACCTCGGCAAGAGCTGATAACTTACAAGCGTCTTGCATGAGCATATGATGTTTTTCGTTCATGCTCTGTTTGAGGGTTTCGTCGCCGTACATACCTTCACAGATAAACAGATTTGAACGAAAAGCTAAGTTAGCAATATCATCAAATGGGAGCGTATCGGTTACGTAGGTGACCTTTATGTTCTTGCGTGAGCCATCAGTTACCATATCGGTGGTTATGACCGTGCCATCCTCTAGGGTGACACTTTCGCCTTTATGAAGATTTTTCCACTCCTTTAACGGAACTTTCAGACTTTTAGCCTTTTCAGGATTGAACACTGGTTTCCTTTTGAAATTAAAAGAGTATCCCAAACAGTTGACCTTATGCCTAACTGGCAATGCCGTGATTTCTAACATTTCGTTAATCTGTGGGGCAAGAAAAGTAGTCTCCTCTCGCACCGAAAGCTCATGAATGTCCAACTTGAACGGCAAACCACCACATATGCAAGTCAACTTGTTGATAATCTCCGTAGCCCCCACAGGTGCGTAGATAGTCAACGGTTCTGTGCGTGAACAGTTCCCCAATGACAACAAAAATCCAGCCAATCCGGAAATGTGGTCGGCATGAAAATGGGTTATCAACAGAATTTCCACACGGCTCATTTTGAGTTCAGCCTCCGCCATGGCAATCTGTGTACCCTCGCCACAGTCTATTAGAACGGCTCTGCCGTCGCACTCGATGTAACAGCTTGTGAGCCAACGGTCTTTTAGGGGCATCATGCCACCCGTCCCGATTAAGCATACGTCTACCATAAATATTTCCACCTTCTTAAATAGTTTTGAATTACTACCATTATATCAAAAAGTGGTTGTAAAGTCAAGACGGGAACGCCTTTTGACGTCCCCCTACAGAAAATCACGTATGTGTGAGGTTTGAAAATCTTATAAATATTATCAATCAAGCTCCGCTTGATTTTGAGGAACGGTCAAAGCCCGTTCCCTACAATTATATTTTTAAGATTCTAACC
>CAZWRW010000212.1:0-3230 GCA_964636465.1 uncultured Ruminococcus sp.
ACTAACGTCCACGTTTTACATATTCCTATCACAAAACACGAATTTAATGTTTAATGACATTCAATAAAAAACCAATCAAGCTCCGCTTGATTCTGCGGAACGACGTGGGCGTCGTTCCGTACACACGAATTAATACCGGTGTACGTTTTGAATAAAATTTTAAAAATCCCAATGTACGGAACGTCCGCCCACGGCGTTCCGCCATGTGACAGCATGGGATTGCATTACATAAAAACCAATCAAGCTCCGCTTGATTCTAAGGAACGGTCACAGCCCGTTCCCTACATAATTTTTTTGTTGACAATGAATGTTTTTTGCGGTATAATATCAAATATAAGGCATACCTGAAACGGTAGGCGGTTAATCCAGCCCCTAGAAAAGGGGTGGTTGTTATGATGGAATGGAATGATTTTTTCCAATTTATCATTGCTACTTCTGGCATGGTATCTGCGATTTGTGCAGTTATCATGGTAGTTATAAGCATAAATAACAACAAAAAGAAGTAACCGCCTCAAGCCCAAATTGAGACGGTTATAAATTTTATAACATAACTCAGGGGCAACCGTCTACCGGTATGCCTTTTATTAATATTAGTATATCACAGTGTTGATGAAAAGTCAACACCATTTTTTTATAATTTTTTAAACCTTACAAATACGTGATTCTTAATCATTCTTGAAATGTTTTAGTATAAAAATAAATCTATCTGTTGACAAAAGACCACTATATGTGTTATCATGGTAATAATACTAAGGCGTATGCGAAATACGTGCAAAAATACTTTTAATTAGGAGAATTTTTCAATGCAATACGGTTATTTCAATCTTGAAGACAAAGAGTATGTAATCACTAGACCCGATACCCCAGCACCTTGGGCGAACTATCTAGGTTCACCAGAATATGGTGCTATCGTGTCAAATAATGCAGGTGGTTATAGTTTCGTGAAGTCAGGTGCTAACGGAAGAATTTCACGTTACAGATTCAACTCAAACATGGCGTTACCAGGTAGATACATCTACGTTAGGGATAACGACCTAAATGATTACTGGTCAGCATCATGGCAACCAGTCGGCAAACCTCTTGATAAGTACAAGAGTGAGTGTAAACATGGTACTGCTTACACCGTCATCACTTCCGAATATGAGAACATCAAGACAGAGACTACGTACTACGTTCCAGATGGTAAAACATATGAGGTTTGGCGTTGTAAGGTCACAAACTTAGATTCCAAACCTAGAAACCTATCTGTATATGGTTTCGTGGAGTTCACCAACGACGACAACTACGAACAAGACCAAGTAAATCTACAGTACACACTCTTCATCACTAGAACTAGTTTCGAGGGTAACAAGATAGTACAACATATCAATGAAAACAGTGGCAAGGATGCTACAGGCTCAAACCATAAGGAGAGATTCTTTGGTTTAGTTGGTGCAGAGGTATCCGCATATAACGGTAACCTTGATAGTTTCATCGGTTCATATAGAACATATTCAAATCCAATCGCAGTGGAGAACGGTAAGTGTGACAACGTCACAAACTACAACTCTAATGCTTGTGGAGCTTTGCAATCCGATGTTACACTACAACCTAACGAAACTAAAGAGTTTATCTACATATTAGGACAGAAAAACAACGCTGAAGCTGAAGAAATCATGGCTACATATCAAGCGGAGGGTCAAGTAGACAAGGAAGTATCAGAGCTTAAAAACTACTGGCACGAAAAACTAAACCATTTCCAAGTTAAAACCCCTAGTGATGAGTTCAATAACATGGTCAACGTTTGGAACGCTTATCAATGTTTCATTACGTTCATATGGTCAAGAGCTGCATCGTTTATCTATTGTGGTTTAAGAAACGGCTATGGTTATCGTGATACCGTTCAAGATATACAAGGTATCATACACTTAGACCCTGAAATGGCTCTAGATAAGATTCGTTTCATGTTATCCGCACAGGTTGACAACGGCGGTGGACTTCCACTAGTTAAGTTCAATCACAATGCAGGTCACGAAAATACCCCTGATGATGCTGATTACGTTCGTGAAACTGGACACCCATCCTATCGTGCAGATGATGCTCTATGGTTATTCCCAACCATAGTTAAGTACATCGGTGAGAGTGGTAATAAAGCATTCTTAGATGAGGTTATCGTATACGCTAACGGTGGCGAAGATACAGTATATGAACATCTAAAGAGAGCCATAAAGTTCTCAATGGAGCGTCTAGGCGACCACAATATGCCTGCAGGTCTACACGCTGACTGGAATGACTGTCTACGTCTAGGTAAAAAGGGCGAGAGTACTTTTGTAGCGTTCCAACTATACTACGCTATAAGAGTTATCAAGGGTTACGCTCAAGACAAGAACGATACAGAATATGTTGACTACATTGAAGACGTTCAAGTACAGTTAGAAACAGCACTATCCAAGTGTTGGGATGACGACCGTTGGATTAGAGGTATCCGTGAAGATGGCGTAATCGTGGGAGCTAAGAAAGACCCTGAGGCTAATATGTGGCTCAATCCACAGAGTTGGGGAGTAATCTCTAAGTTTGCTAATAAGGAACAGGCTGAAAAGTCCATGGAGAGCGTACACGAAATATTAAACACTCCATACGGTGCTAAACTTCTAGAACCTCCATATGTAGACCACTACTTCGATGGTGCTTTAATGCACATCTTCACACCTGATACTAAGGAAAATGGTGGTATCTTCTCACAATCACAAGGTTGGTTAATCCTCGCAGAGAGTCTTCTCGGACACGGTAACAGAGCTTTTGAATATTTCAAGGAGAGTTCACCAGCTACTATGAACGACAAGGCAGAAGTTAGAATCATGGAGCCTTACGTTCACGGACAGTTCACAGAGTCCAAGCGTTCAGACTTTGAGGGACGTTCACACGTACATTGGTTGACTGGTACAGCATCCACAGTTATGGTAGGCTGTGTTGAGGGTATCTGTGGTATGAGACCTAACGCCGATGGCTTAGAGATTGCACCATCTATTCCAAGTGAATGGGACGGTTTCTCAATAGAAAAAGATTTCCGTGGTAAACATCTAAGCATAGAGGTTCAAAATCCTAACCACGTTGAAAGTGGCGTGAAGTCTGTAACTCTCAACGGTGTAACTCTAGAGGGTAACTTCATATCAGCTGACAAGCTACAGGATACTAACACTATCGTTGTAGTTTTGGGATAATTCAAAAAACATAAAAAATATTAATTCGAT
>CAZWRW010000213.1:0-3229 GCA_964636465.1 uncultured Ruminococcus sp.
ATATACATACTATATATTATTTACGGAACGTCCGATGGGCGTTCCGTATTTTTATTGCAACATAATTCTGTACAAAAATATTATGTAGGGAACGGTCTGTGACCGTTCCTTAAATTTGCCGAAGGCAAATCATTTATATTTGGTGAATTAACGTTAAAAAAATCGGAACGGTGTAAGTACATCGTTCCGATATATATATTTATATGTTTTATTATTTCTTGTCAGTGTTGTTTGAGGAGTTGCCTTGTTTGAACAGTTCCTCGTTGACCTTGGTGTTGCCATATGATTCGTAAGCAGAATACTTAGAATACTTATACTTGTATCCGTAACCATAGCCACCATGTGACATATCCATACCGTTTAGCACAAAGCCTAAAACGTTCATGTTGGATAGTTTAAAGTCGTTGATACATTGGCTAATCTCATCGTAAGTGGATTCGCCCTCTTTGATGGTTAGCACCAAACCTGAAATGTAGTTAGACAATCCCAAAGTATCGGAAACTACGTTTACTGGTGGGGTATCTATGATGATAACATCGTATTTAGTGGAAAGTTCGTCTAGAAGTTCTTCCATGTTGCTAGAAGCCAACATTTCGGATGGGTTAGGAGGTGTAGGTCCACAAGTGATTACATCCAAGTTTTCGACGACGTTCTTATTAGTAACCTCTTCGATAGTGTTCATTTTACCTAAGACTGTAGAAAGTCCGACCTTATTTTTTAATCTGAAATTTTGATGTTGTACTGGTTTTCTAAGGTCAGCGTCTATCAAGAGGGTTTTGTTATTAGCCTGTGCGAAAGTCAATGCGATGTTACATGATACCGTAGACTTACCTTCACTTGGAGCACCACTGGATATAGCTATAATTCTCTTATCCACTGTGGATAGTGCAAAGTTTATGTTCGTTCTAATGGCTTTGAAAGCCTCAACATATTGGAATGGCACGTTCCTATCTAGGATAGTATGCCTAACTTCTTTAGTACTAACTTTTTTCTTTTTCTTACCGTCTGATAAATCCATGACTTGTCCGAGTTTAGCAATCTCATACCTTTCGACTACTACATCAGCGGATTTTATAGTATTATCTAAAAGTTCCATTAGGAAGATTATCGCCATTGCAATTACGACACCTATCAAAGCACCTATAGCTGTGTTTTTAGGCACATTTGGTGATGATGCAGACAACGCAGGTTCAGCTCTGCCTATCATCTCTACAGAACCCGCACCTACCATTCTAATGATAAAGTCTGGGGCGATGTCAGCCATGAAGTTGCAAATATCTGCAGAAAGTTGAGCATTTTCGGTTTCAGCGGAAATTTTTAAAATTTCGGTGCTGTTTTCAGCTTCCATGGTAATCTTGCTAAGTAGGTTGCTAGTGGATATTTGTGAACTATCTCCGATGGTTACCATGCTAAAGTAGTTTGAAAGTTGCTCATCCGTATAGATGGACTGTAGTTTGCTAGATAGTTGTTTCATAACCACGTTGTCTTGTAAGATTACTATGTAGGTATCTACCAAGGCTCTTGAAGAGCTCAAATCTTGAGAACTTACTTTATCGTCACTGACACTGTCTGCGTTCTTAACGTACAGCGAAATAGAAGAGGTATACGTTGGTTTAACCATAAACTTAGTGTATGAAAATGCTATTATTCCTCCAGCTATGCACAACAACACTATTAGCCACAATTTTCTTAAAAATATATCTAATATTTCTCGTATATCATACTCTTTTTCTTCCATATAAAATGTAATCCTTTCTGTAAATTTTCTTTAAGGTTTGACGGTAAACGTATATTTAAGCGGAATGATTGTAACATCTTTCCGTATGATGGGATAGTGAAACTTTATCAAACACCCGTTTGCGGTAATGTGTATTCCAATAGGACACCATTGGAACGCTCAACTAATGGTTGAAACTTTCCTTTTAACTTGGATGTCAAAACTTTTTGCATGATATCAAAGTTTGGTTTCCGTTCGCTGAGGTTATGGGTATCGCTACCGAACACCAAAGTGTAGTCATCCTTGATGAGTTTCAAAACAAACTTAGTCATGGCTCTGCTCTCAAAAGCGTCATTATTGATTTGGAATATATACTCTTGATGTGAAAGTACTTCGTTCATATCACGCTTGGAGTACCACGTTATGTAGCGGTTTATGTGAGCAATGATGGGTTGTACATCGTATTCACAAGTGATGTTATAAACCTCGTCCAGTAGCCACGATTCAAACGGAATGTATGGCAACTCTAATAGCAAAAGGTTTGTGCCTTGGATACAAAGTTTATCTAAACCTTTAAGTTCGGAAAGCCCCCTCTCGATGGCAACCTCTGCACCTAGTAAGATATCCGCATCGGGTTTGGATTGAATAAGTTTTTCATAAGCTGTCTGTCTTGTATTCAAGAAGTTCTCTATAGTGTTTCTGTGGGAGTAGAAGTGAGAAGTCGCTATATGTTTAGTGACCCCTTGGGAGCGTAGCATATCGACCATGCCCACCGACATTTCCACGTTTTTTGAGCCATCGTCAATCTCAGGCAATATGTGGCAATGATAATCTGTCAACAATCAGTTCATCCTCCTAAAATGTTCAAGTAGTAGTCGCATAGGAATATTCTACGACATGATATATTATAACATGAATTTGTAGAATAATCAACAAAAAAAATACTTAAAAATCCAATAATATTGAAGTTTATTTTGGTAACTATTAATAATAAACGACGATATAGGCTCAAAAATCAACGTTTTGGGACATAAAAATGGAACGTCCACTGGACGTTCCATAGATTTTTTTTAGTTTGATTCTTCGGTTGTTGTGGTTGTGACTGTTGTGAAATTATTATCTAGATAGCCGTTACCGTCTAGCCACTTGGTGTTTGACATGGTTTGGGTGAAAGTAACTGAAGCATTTGGAGTGGTGCTTACAACATTGACTTTTTTTGTGATTTCACTTCCAGTACTATCATCATACCGCCAAGACCAACCAGTCTGTGTAACCGTGTAACTACCTATAGGCAAATCCTTGATGGTTTGGCTACCGGCACCGACTATACAAACTTTAAGATTTACCCAACTGTTGTATCCTTCGTCAGCGCCTTGTATGATGTACTCAAACCCTTGTGTGTTGTCTGGGGTTTCACCCTCTGCAAAGGTGTTTGTGATGGTTAAGTCACCACGTTTGTAATCATACTTAGCGTAGTAGGTAACGTCCACATTTGATGCTAGTGGTAAAAGT
>CAZWRW010000214.1:0-3160 GCA_964636465.1 uncultured Ruminococcus sp.
AATCTCTATACTCTTACTCTATTCTCTATACTCTAGCGTTACATTTTTGTTACATGAGCGTTACATGAGCGTCACACTTTTGAACATCTGCGTCACAATGTGACGTTCTATACTCTATTCTCTATCTCTATACTCTAATCTCTTAACTCTATTCTCTATACTCTAGCGTTGCAATTTTGTTGAATCTAGCGTTGCAATTTTGTTGCATTGATGTTGCATTCGTGTTGCAATTTTGTTGCAATGCAACGCATGGGATTATATCCAGTTGGCGTTAAATTATTTAAATTAATAAATATTTACTGTTAAATTATAGTTTTCTCCGAAATTAATAAAATTTCAAAAAAAGTCTTTAAATTTTCATAGAAATGTGATATAATTATATTTATAAAGTATTAAAAAATTTTAAACCGAAAAGAGTGATATTATGGTAGAAAAAAGCGTTAGTGTTAAAAATACTGAACAGATGTGGGCATTGTTTGGCAATCGTGACGAAAATATTAACACTATACAACGAGAATATAAAGTCGTAGTATTAAGTCGTGGCGGAGACATCAAAGTTTCGGGTGAAGAAGAGAACGTGAACAAGGCTATCAGCACAATACAAACACTTCTACACATGATAGATAGAGGGGAAACTATAAACAATCAAACTGTACGTTATGTCACCTCTATGGTTAAGACTGATACATCTGCTAAGGCTAAGTTGAAAGCCTTTTCATCGGATGGCATATGTGTAACCACTTCCGGAAAGGTTGTCAAGCCTAAGACAATAGGTCAAAAACAGTACGTGGATGCTATCAAGAGTAACACCATAGTGTTTGGTGTAGGTCCAGCGGGTACTGGTAAGACTTATTTAGCTGTCGCATTAGCTGTGAAATCTTTTAAGGCTCACGATGTCAACAGGATAATCCTAACTAGACCCGCCGTCGAAGCTGGTGAAAAGTTGGGTTTCTTACCAGGTGATTTACAGGAAAAAGTTGACCCTTATCTACGTCCATTGTATGATGGTCTATCGGATATGTTGGGATTAGATAGTTTTCAAAAGTTCATGGAAAAGGGTACTATAGAGGTTGCTCCATTGGCTTATATGCGTGGTAGAACTCTTGAAAATGCGTTTATCATACTGGATGAGGCTCAAAATACTACCCCTGAACAGATTAAAATGTTCTTAACTCGTTTGGGCAACGGTAGTAAGATGGTCATCACTGGTGACGTTACACAGATAGATTTACCTAACAAACAAAAATCTGGTTTGATAGATGCTATCAACGTGCTTAAAGATGTAGAGGATATAGCCATCCAATACTTTAACGAAAAGGATGTAGTACGTCACAAACTAGTACAAGAGATTATCAAGGCGTACGAAAGTTATAATAATCAAACTGCAAGTGAATAATACTTGAGATTTTAAAAATCCTGTATAGGGAACGAGTTTTGACCGTTCCGTAATTTGGCGTTAATTAATATTAATTATATTATATCGCTGTCATCATATTGTTATTTTGGGAAGGAAGTTTTTTTTATGGCTAGGATTAAGGTATATATCAAGAATAAACAATCAAACATAAAGATACCCGTAGGTATCAAGATGTTAATCAGAAGATGTTGTCAAGCCGTTCTAACGACTGAACACTTTGAACACAACACAGAAGTTAGTGTATCTTTTGTGAACAACGCTGAAATTCAAAAGTTAAACAAGGTATACAGAAACAAGGATTGCCCTACTGATGTGTTATCATTCCCACTTAGTGAGAATGGAAACTATGACATCAATGAAGAGACGGGATTCGTAATATTGGGCGATGTAGTAATCTCCATGGATATGGCAGTTAAACAGGCTGATATGTTCGGACATTCACTGGAAAGAGAGATAGGTTTCTTAACGGTGCATTCCATGTTGCACCTACTAGGCTATGACCACGAAACTTCCCTACTTGATGAGCGTATCATGCGTGAAAAGGAAGAGGAAGTTTTAGATAAGTTAGGTATCTCACGTGATACTACTTACGTCGTAAAACCACAAGAAGAGGAATAGTTTATGTCTAAAACAGTATTTGTAAGTATCACAGGTAGGACTAACGCTGGAAAGTCCTCCTTGTTAAACGCATTGGTAGGCGAAAAGATAGCCTCAGTGAGTAGTAAAACTCAAACCACTAGGACTAAGATTACAGGTATCGTGAACAGTGGCGAAACACAGATAGTCTTAATGGATACCCCTGGACTTCACAAGGCTAGAAATAAGTTGAGTACTCATATGTTGAACGCAGTATCGGAAAGCATAGTAGATATCGACGTTGTGTTATTCATGTTGGATTGTACTAGAAAACTCGGTGAACAGGAGAGACAACTCTTAAACAACTGTTTTTCGTCCAAGACGAAAGTTATCTTGGTGCTTAACAAGATAGACCTACTAGAAGATAAGACTTCTCTAGCATTAAAGATTGCTGAACTTAGTGCAGAGTTTCCATTTACAGCGGTAGTACCTATCAGTGTCACCCAAAATGATGGCATAGACTTAGTAGTCGAGGAAGTCAAGAAGTTAGCGGTAGAAAGTCCACACTACTTCCCTGAAGATATGATTACTGACCAACCTGAAAAGGTTATCGCAAGTGAAATCATAAGGGAGAAACTTCTAAACCTCTTAGAGGACGAAGTTCCACACGGTGTAGCGGTCGGAGTCGAAACCATGAAAGAACGTGATACTTCTAAAGGTGAGACCATCTTGGATATTTCAGCGGTAATATACTGTGAACGTGAAAGTCATAAAGGTATCATCATAGGCAAGGGCGGAAGTATGTTGAAAAAGGCTTCTACTCTAGCACGTCAAGAGCTTGAAAACTTTTTCCAAATTAGAGTTAATCTACAATGTTGGGTAAAGGTAAAAGAAGATTGGCGTAATCGTGAGGGTATCATAAAGAACTTTGGGTTATCTGAAAAATAATCCTGTGAAATATTTTCGGTTGAATGGCATATAATATTAACAAAGATACATACGGTAACGTTTGAATCAGTATTAAGAAAGGATTATGTGCTATGGATGCTGATGCTCTTTGGAAAAGGTTTTTAGAAACTGGCAAAGTCGAGGACTATTTAAAATACAAAACTTTAGTAAGTAATGATTAATCTTGTGTAGGGAACGTCGCCCACGACGTTCCACTAT
>CAZWRW010000215.1:0-3152 GCA_964636465.1 uncultured Ruminococcus sp.
ATGACAAAATACAAAAGACGCTCACTAAATGGAGCGTCATTTTGTAATGGAGGAAATTACACAAAAGCATATAATTTAATAAAACGTCAAAATCACAGTATAGAACTTGTTACTGTTCCTTTTTGCCTACGATAGTCTTTCTTATCAAGTCCACTGGAACGATTGAGATAGACATCACTAGGATTACTAACCATTCCTTGATATCCAAGCCGTGACACCTCATGACACTACCACCTAGGTAAGTCATGATAAACTGTACTACTACTATGATACCCAAAATCTTTAGGAAACCTTTATTTCCTTTGATGTTGTCAAATAGGTTCATTTCAGTAGTACGTGCATTGAATGCGTTGAACACCGCTGTGAATATGAAGTATGCAAAGTATGCTGTACCAAGCTCTAAGAACTCAGTAGCGTTTAGGTCAGGTATGTGGAATAGACCATTACCAAGTACGCTAGGGTCATCTATAAAGACTTTCTGTAGTGGTGTGAACGTTAATAGAGCTATACCTAGGATAAACACCCATACAGACCCTATAATGATTTCAGACCACATATACTTGTTTACGATAGCCTCGGAACGGCTCTTAGGTTTTTCGAGCATATACCTATCGATAGCAGGTTCACCACCGAATGCTAATGCTGCGAGGGTATCCATAACTAGGTTTACCCATAGGATTTGTATTACAGTTAGTGGGGTATCCATGCCGAGTAGTGGGCATACGAAGGATATCAACACGGCTGCAACGTTTATGGTCAACTGGAAGATTATAAACTTTCTAATGCTATTGAAGATAGTTCTACCATAGAGGATAGCTTTTTCAATAGAGTTGAAATTGTCATCTAGGATTACGATATCGGAAGCCTCTTTAGCGACTTCAGTACCGCCACCCATTGCGAAACCTACATCGGCTTTCTTTAGGGCTGGAGAGTCGTTTACACCGTCACCAGTCATTCCGACTACTAGCTCTTTCTCTTGAGCTAATCTAACTAGACGGCTCTTATCAGTAGGTAAAGCTCTAGCGATAACCCTAATATCAGGAAGTACAGCTTTAATCTCTTCGTCGGACATCTTCTGTAACTCATCCGAAGTGAACACCTTTTCATTAGGTGAGGTCAATAGTTTAGCATCCTTAGCGATAGCCACAGCAGTTTCCTTACGGTCACCGGTAATCATTACGACTTGGACACCGGCTTTTTTAACCTTGTCTATAGCCGTTACGGATTCAGGTCTAACCTCATCACGAATACCTAACACGCCTAAGAGTATCCAGTTGTTACCCTCTGGGAGAGAATCATCACCCAAAGCATCCTCAGATACTGCTAAGGCTAACATTCTGATAGCTCTTTCAGCGAACTGATTAATCTTATCATCGAGTTGTTTAGCGGTTGTGAATTCAACCTTTTTGCCGTTCTCATCGAAGTAGTACTTGCACCTTTGAAGAATCTTCTCAGGAGCGCCCTTGATTAAGGTGTAGTTGTAATCGCCCTTGACCTGTGTAGCGGAATACTTGTTCGTACTGTTGAACGGTATCGAAGTAACCTTAGTGAGTTTCACATCAGGGACGGTTTCCACTGCGAAACCTAATACAGCCTTTTCAGTGGCGTTACCGCCTACTACTTTAAGATTCTTGCCATCGTGAGTGACTACGGCGTCAGTGTTATTTTGGATGGCTACTGCCGTAAGTTTTCCGAGTTCGCCCTTGATTTCACTAGCTTTAGAAACTTCATTGAGTGAACCATCTATAAAAGTTACAACTTCTAGTTTACCTTTAGTGATAGTACCAGTCTTATCACTGAACAGTATGTTCAATGAACCTGCCGTCTCGATACCTGTAACTTTTCTAACTAGGACGTTATCCTTTAACATCTTGCTCATGTTCATAGCGGATACTAGTGCTATCATAAGAGGTAGACCCTCTGGCACTGCCATAACTATGATTACTACCGCTAAGATGATAGCATTCAATATGCTATTGACTACTGATGCCCATCCTAATGCGAAGAACTCACTAAAGCCACCAGCGGATACTATAGCTTGTATCAATGAGGCTACGGCTATCGCTATACCGCCGATATATCCAAACTTACTGATACCATCAGCTAGATTGCCTAGCTTAACCTTTAATGGACTTTCACGCTCATCGTTCTGTTGAAGTTCCTTTGCAATCTTACCATATTCGGATTTATCACCTACGACGGTAACTTGCATAACTGAGTTTCCTGAACATACTACAGAACCTCTAAATACCTTGTATTCGTTTAAGAAATCTGTAGCCGTTTCGGAATCTGTCCAACCCTCAGGAATGGCTATCTTTTTAGCCTCTTTAGCCTCACCGTTAAGCACGGATTGGTCAACCTTGATAGTTCCATCTATGATGATACCATCAGCAGGAATCTTGTCACCAGACTGTAGCATGATGGCATCGCCAACTACTATTTCGTCTATTGGGATTTCTTTTACATCACCGTTTCTGTAAATCTTACAGACGATTTTTGAAGCTTCATCCTGAAGCTTTTGAAAAGCATTTTCATTTCTAAACTCTGAAAATGTGGAGACTAAAGTCGCTAAAGCTATAGCCACGGCGATACCGACAGGCTCATACCATTCTACAGTAGCCTCAATCACTCCTACTGCACCTAAAATGAATATCACTATGTTTACTAGTAATGCCACTATTAGGATTTTAATCATTGGGTCTTCGAGGTTACCTTTTAATTTATCCCAAAAGGTTTCGCCTTGTACTTCACTTAGTTTGTTCGTGCCGTATTTGGCTTTGGATTCCTCTACTTCTTTGTCATTAAGACCAAACTTTTTCAAACGTTACCCTTCCTTTCAACTTTTGTTGTGGTATAGTCTTTTAACTATCCAGTAGATAATAACATATTATACACCAAAAAGATTAAAAAAACATTAAAATGACACTCTTAAAATGTTAATATTTTTTTAACGTATTGCGGAACGCTAGATTAAAAAGCTCTCTTTATGTTCACTCCTAACACAATTTATCCCTCACCTTAGAGGTGAGGGATTTTTGCTTATATTAGTTAAACCAACTCTATTTTCAAATGTTTGCCTAGACCCTTGGCAAGTGCCTGTAACGTTAATATGCTTGGAACACAAGCACCATTCTCTATTCTACTAATGTTGG
>CAZWRW010000216.1:0-3049 GCA_964636465.1 uncultured Ruminococcus sp.
CTAAGGAACGGTCAAAGCCCGTTCCCTACACAAGATTTTCAAATTCTCACAGATATGTGGGTTTTGGTAAGTAAATCGTATTATCAAATTGATGTTAATTAATATATTTATATTTGAAAGGAAGTTTTTATTATGGATAAGTTAGAAAGAATGGCTAGAGACTTAGGTAAGGCTCTACAGGAAGATGAGAGATACATCTCTTACAACGTCGCTAGAGAAAACGCCGACAACGACGAAACTCTACAACAGTTAATTCAAGAGTTTAACATGAACAGAGTTCAACTCAATACTGAAATGTCTAAGGATGACAAGGACGCTGACAAACTTCAAGAGCTAGACCAAAAGATTAAGGATACCTATTCCGAAATACTAGCTAATGAAAATATGTCAGCATTCAACCAAGCACAGGATACTATGAACGGTATCATGAGTTCTATAAACCTAATCATCACGGCTAGTGCAAACGGCTCCGACCCTGAAACTTGTCCTGCTACGGCATCATGTAGTGGTAGCTGTTCAAGCTGTGGCGGTTGTGCTTAAAGGATATCTTAAAATTAAAATTTGTGTATAGGTGATTAGATTTTATGGATTTTTCATTAAAAAATAACAAGAAACTTTCACCTATGATGAGGCAATACCTAACCATCAAAGAACAGTATGCTGAACATATACTGTTCTTTAGGTTGGGCGACTTTTATGAAATGTTCTTCGATGACGCTTTAGAGGTTTCTAGAGCGTTAGAATTAACTCTAACGGGTAAAGATTGCGGTCTTGAAAAGAGAGCAGAAATGTGTGGTATACCTTATCATAGTAGTGATGTTTACATAAAAAAACTCGTGGATTTGGGTTACAAGGTGGCTATCTGTGAGCAGTTGACTGACCCTGCATTATCCAAAGGTTTGGTGCAACGTGATGTCATTAAGATTATCACTCCCGGAACGCTTACCGAAACTACCATGTTAGACGAAAGTTCTAATAACTACATATGTTCAACTTATGTGGATTTGGACTCTCAAAAGTGTGGACTATGTTTCACAGATATATCTACAGGTAAGGTTCTAGTTACTGAAGTTTCTGGCAAGAACTTTCAAGATGAGATTATCAACTTACTTTCGCAGTACAACCCAGCCGAAATAGTCTGCACTAACGATTTTATGAAGTTAAAGTCTGTAGTGGACTATATCAAGGTTAGAACTAGATGCGTACTGACTTTTAGAGTATTATCCTGTTTTAACCCTAAGCTCAGAAACAAGGAAGTTTTATCACAGTTTAAGGGTACACTCGATAACGTGAACTTCATGAATCCTACGCTAAAAGAGTACGCTCTATGCGGAATGTTCGACTATGTAGCAGAAACTCAAAAGTCTCTAACGGGTAGGTTCACTGATGTGGAAATCTTAATAAACTCGGATTTCATGGAACTAGACTACAACGCTAGACGTAACTTGGAACTCTCCGAAACTATCAGAAACAAAGAGAAAAAAGGCTCACTCATATGGGTACTTGATAAGACCAAAACCGCTATGGGTAGGAGGTTCTTAAAGTCCGCAGTGGAAAGACCTCTCATAAACAAGGAGGATATCAACAACCGTTTGGATGCCGTGGAAGTCTTAATGAAGAATACTATCCCATTGATGGAGATTAAAGATTTACTCTCCAGTGTGTGTGATATCGAACGTTTGATGGGTAAGGTAGCATACAAGACGGCTACTCCTAGAGATTTAAAAGCTCTATCCACTACCGCCCTACAGATGCCACTAATCAAAGAACAGTTGGAAAAAGTCTCTCAGGATTCTACGCTTTTGGCACAGATTCAAGCTGACATTTCCTCATTAGACGAAGTTTCTAGTTTAATAGAAAAGGCTATCGTGGATGAGCCACCAGTATCCGCTAAGGATGGCGGAGCTATCAAGGAAGGTTTCAACGCTCAACTTGATGAACTTAAAGATATCATGAAGAATGGTGAAGGTATCATCCAAAAGACGGAGATTCAAGAACGTGATAGGACAGGTATCAAAAATCTAAAGATTGGTTATAATCGTGTGTTTGGCTACTACATAGAGGTGACGAAATCCAACTATAACTTAGTGCCTAGCAACTACGTCAGGAAACAGACTCTCACCAATGCTGAAAGGTTTATAACAGAAGAACTCAAAACTATCGAAAACACGATACTATCCGCAACGGATAGGTCTCTAGCTTTGGAAGTGGAAATATTCCAACAACTTAGAAACGAAGTTTACAAGTACTTAAACCAATGTCAAAAGACATCATCTGCTATAGCCATGTTGGATATGCTCTGTTCATTCGCTGAGGTTGCACTTAAAAACAACTATTGCAGACCTAACATCACTAATGATGGTACTATAGAGATTAAAGACGGTCGCCATCCAGTGGTGGAACTCCTAACCGATGACATATTCGTGCCTAACGATACTTCACTAAATACCACCGATTGCAGGATGGCTATAGTTACAGGTCCTAACATGGCAGGTAAGTCAACGTTCATGCGACAGACCGCTTTAATTACTTTGATGGCTCAAATCGGTAGCTTTGTACCTTGTAAGTCTGCGAACGTTTCCATTGTGGATAGAATCTTTACACGTGTAGGGGCATCCGATGACCTATCGGCAGGACAATCAACTTTTATGGTTGAAATGAGCGAAGTTGCCGACATCCTAAAGTACGCAACTAAGAACAGTTTAGTAATCTTGGATGAGGTCGGCAGAGGTACTTCCACTTTTGATGGTATATCCATAGCACAGTCAGTGTTGGAGTATATCACTACTGAAATAGGTTGTAAGACTCTCTTTGCTACTCACTATCACGAACTCATAGCTCTAGAGGATTCACTAGAGGGGGTTAAAAACTTCAGTGTGGCGGTTCAAAAGCAAGGTGATACCATCAAGTTTTTGAGAAAAATCGTACGTGGTGGTGCTGACGACAGTTACGGCATAGAGGTCGGTAAACTGGCTGGACTACCTCAAGTGGTCATCGATAGAGCTAAAGTAATCTTAAACCAAATGGAAAACACTTGATGTATGGAACG
>CAZWRW010000217.1:0-3017 GCA_964636465.1 uncultured Ruminococcus sp.
AACAGCGACATAGACTGGACACAGAGCATAGCAGACATAGACAGGCAACTCTACACAAAGTACGCCCTAACCCCAGAAGAAGTAAACTTTATAGAAACACACGTAAAGGAGATGGAATAGATGAAAGTTCAAACCACTAAAACCGCAATTCCACGTTGTTACTGCTACACTACGCCTAGTATTCCTAGCCACGACGGTTGGGTGAAGATAGGCTACACCGAACAGGACGACGTGGAGGTACGCATCAAGCAACAGCTACAGACCGCCAACATTCCCCACCACACGGAATGGTCGGATGTAGCGATATTTTCCGACGGCAAAACCTACTTTAAAGACGACGACTTCCACAAGTACCTACAGAAACAAGGTATCGAACGCATGGCACCACTAGAGGGCGACTCTCGTGACCCCGAATGGTTTCACATTAGTGGAGAGGAGTCATACCTAATGTATTCCAAGTTTCGCCGAGATAAGGGAATCTTAAAAGCCACTGGCACGGTAGGTTACCAACTACGTTCCGAACAGGCACAAGCGGTTTCACAGACCTATGAGTATTTCCAAACACACACCCACGGGGAGTACCTTTGGAACGCTAAGCCACGTTTCGGCAAAACCCTAGCCACCTACGACCTTTGCAAGAAGTTAAAAGCCAACAAAGGCAAGTTTGCGTGTAACGTTCTAATCGTAACTAACCGCCCAGCCATAGCCAACTCATGGTACGATGACTATGTAAAGTTTCTAGGTGAGGAATCGGGATATAAGTTTGTCAGTGAAGTACCAGCCCTCAAGGGTAAGCCATACGTTCTCACTAGAAAACAGTACACCGACACTTTGGCAACTAATCCTGCAAGTTGCATAGAGTTTGTCAGCCTACAGGACTTAAAGGGGTCAGTATACTTTGGTGGCGAACACAACAAGCTAAGAGAGGTTAGGGATATCCAGTGGGAGTTGTTAGTCATTGACGAAGCACACGAAGGCGTGGACACCATGAAAACAGACATGGCATTTTACCAAATCAAGCGTAACCATACGTTGCACCTATCGGGAACGCCTTTTAAGGCACTAGCCAACGACAAGTTCCCATCAGACGCCATCTACAACTGGACTTACGCCGACGAACAGAGAGCAAAACTCAATTGGAATGACGTTGAATACAACAATCCCTACGACGACTTGCCAAAGCTTAACCTGTTCACATACCAAATGTCCGAAATAGTTAGAGAAGAGTTACAGAAAGGTTTAGACATCGACGGTACTAATGAAGAGTACGCATTCGATTTAAACCTATTTTTTTCAACCAAAAACGGAAATTTCATCTATGAAAGTTCTGTAGATAAGTTTTTAAATGCCCTAACCACACAAGAAAAGTTTCCATTCTCCACTCCAGAACTCAGGGCAGAGTTGAAACATACTTTTTGGCTTTTAAACCGTGTAGAGAGTGCTAAGGCACTCGCTAAAAAGTTAAAATCCCATCCAGTGTTTGAAAACTATGAAATAATAGTAGTCGCAGGTGACGGCAAACTTTCCGAAGATGACGAGATTAAAAACTCATATAACAAAGTTAAAAAAGCCATTGCTGAACACGATAAGACCATAACAATATCTGTAGGGCAGTTGACCACAGGTGTTACAATTCCCGAATGGACAGCAGTATTAATGTTGAGCAACATTAAAAGTCCTGCACTGTATATGCAAGCGGCGTTTCGTTCACAGAACCCTTGGCGTTACCAACAGGATGGTAAACTACACATCAAGCAAAACGCCTACGTTTTCGATTTCGACCCCGCTAGAACTTTAACCATCTTTGAAGAGTTCGCTAACGATTTGAGTTCTAACACAACCAACGGCAAAGGCGACAGCGACTCTAGAAAACAGAACGTTCGTGAACTGTTGAACTTCTTTCCAGTCATTGGTGAAGATTCAAATGGCGAAATGGTAGAACTCAACGCTGAAGATGTACTTTCTATTCCTAGAAAGATACGTTCTTTGGAGGTGGTGAACCATGGATTTATGTCCAACTTTCTATTTCAAAATATCGCTAACATTTTTAATGCTCCCGACGAGGTAATGAACATCATTAGAAGCTTTCCAAACGCTCCAGAGGGTGAACTGATTGACGTATCTAAGGAAACTAGAGAGAATCTTCATGTCAACGATGATGGAGAAGTGGAGCTACCTAAGGAGTATGTAATCGGCAAAGCAAAAGAGGTTTTTGGAAAACCAATCTACGATACAGTGACAGAAACTTTAGAACAGAAAACTAAAGAAATACTCTCAACCCCAAGTGTTGATAAGCAGTCCATTGAACGTTTACAAGACGTATTCAAAAAAGAAGTAGTCGAACCAGTTTTACAAGTAACAGCCTCTATTTACGGTGATGATTTGAAAGCTAAGGACGTTAAGGCTCTCAAAAAACAGTTGGAACGCAAAACTGAAACTATGGTAAGTCAGGAATACGGAAACTATACAATACAGTTAAATTCCATAGAAAACGACCGACAAGAAGCACTTGAAAATCTAATTGAAACTAACGAAACTGAGGAACAAGTGAACACACATTTTGACAACCTAGTCCAAGATGCTGTTGACAACTTTAAAGAGAACATATCTAAAAAATTAGAAGATGCCATACCAGAGTTTTGTGAAGATTCCGTTGAAACTGTAGAAACTGCAAAAAATGAACAAGCTAAAGATACCATAGAAGATGCTGTACGTGAACATCTTAGGGGTTTTACTAGGACGATTCCATCTTTCTTAATGGCTTATGGTGACGATACTACAACCCTTGAAACTTTTGACACAATCATTCCTAACGACGTATTTCTTGAAGTTACTAGCATTACACTAGATGAGTTTCGTTTTCTACGTGACGGCGGTAATTACATAGATAAAGATACTGGCGAAGAGCGATTCTACACAGGAAAACTATTTGACCCTGTGGTGTTTAACGATTCTGTTAAAGAATTTTTGAGATTAAAGACTGAACTCGCTAACTATTTCGATGACTCACAAACAGA
>CAZWRW010000218.1:0-3005 GCA_964636465.1 uncultured Ruminococcus sp.
GCTCTCTGTTTATCTGCGTATTCGGTTCAAACTTATCGGGTGCTGTACCGATAGTACATGGTGGATGCTTTAAGGTCTGCGGAAACTTAATGTATTCAATCAAGCTTCGCTTGATTCTAAGGAACGGTCACAGCCCGTTCCCTACATGGGATTTTCAAAGCCCCACAGATATGTGATTTCTTTTGTACGGAACTCCGCCCACGGCGTTCCGCAGATTTGCCAAAGGCAAATTGTGTAGTCAAATTGGCGTTAATAAAAAAATCCCCACATCACAAAAGCAACGTGGGGATTTTCCTAAAACAAAACATGACCGCCAGTTTTAAGGTAAAAAAGGAATCAGTTTGTAAAAACTCAAAAATTTTTCTATTGATTTAGAAGTTTACTGGTGTACCGTAGTATGTACAAGTTAGAAGTTTTTCCATCTCTGCTGGAGTGATAGGTCTTGGGTTAGAACCTGTACAAGCATCACCTACTGCTAATTCAGCAATCTTGGATACCTTCTCCTTGAACTCATCTTCATTTACGCCGAACTCTTGCAAAGTCTTAGGGATGTTCAACTTAACGTTGTATTCGTTAATCTTAGCGATTAGTGAATCTACTAAAGCCTTAGATGTAGAACCTGCTAGGTTCAAAGACTTTGCTATTTGAGCATAACGTCTTTCAGCGACCTTATCCTTAGCGTTGTACTTGATTACATATGGTAGATAGATTGCATTAGCACATCCGTGTGGGATATGTCCAGTTGAGAATGCTGCACCAGTCTTATGTGCCATGGAGTGTACTATACCTAACAAAGCATTTGAGAATGCCATACCTGCTAAACATTGAGCATAGTGCATCTGTTCACGAGCTTCCATGTCGCCGTTGTAGCTGTCTGGTAGGTAGTTAAATACCATTTCGATAGCCTTAGTAGCTAGTGGGTCAGTGAACGCACAGTTTAGTGTAGATACGTAAGCCTCAATAGCGTGAGTTAGAGCATCCATACCAGTGTGTGCTACTAGCTTTGGAGGCATAGTCTCAGCGATTTCAGGGTCTACTATGGCAACGTCAGGTGTGATGTTGAAGTCTGCTAGTGGATACTTTACACCAGTAGAGTAGTCTGTGATTACTGAAAAAGCTGTAACTTCTGTAGCAGTACCGGAAGTAGATGGTATAGCTACAAACTTAGCTTTCTGTCTTAAAGTTGGGAAGTTAAAAGGTATTACTAAATCCTCAAAAGTGGTTTCAGGATATTCGTAAAAAGCCCACATAGCCTTAGCTGCATCGATTGGAGAACCTCCACCCATAGCGACGATTACATCAGGTTGGAACTCTCTCATAGTCTCTGCACCCTTCATTACTGTTTCAACGGATGGGTCAGGCTCTACTCCTTCGATTAGTTTAACTTCCATACCAGCCTCTTGTAGTAGATTTACGGCTCTATCCAAGAAACCGAACCTCTTCATTGAACCTCCACCGACTACTAGTACTGCCTTAGTACCTTTGATATTTTTAAGTTCTTCAAGACTACCCTTTCCGTGGTAGATATCCCTAGGTAAAGTAAAACGTGCCATATAAAAAATGACCTCCTAAAAAAAATATATTTAATCTATTACAACGTGAACGCCTATTCGATAACCTATCACATGTGGGTGTATCAAAACAGATGAACTCCGTCCTCATATACATAAAAAATTCAATCGAAACGCCAAAATTATTTAATTTCAATAGAATTATTTAAGATTCTAAATTAATTATATCACATATGCACAACGATGGGTAATATAAAATTGGAATGCTTAATATATCCAAAATAGCATATTGACATATCTGTGTTTTTTTGATACACTAGTAACATGGCAAGATTTTTTAAGGAGATGTTATTTTTGAGTAAAAAGATAGATATAACAGAAAACGTTAAACACGTTAAAAAACAGTTGAACGGCAAGGGTATCTGTGGAATTTTGATACTCGCTACAGTGTTGCTACTACTTGGCGACATGATATACAGAAAATCTACTAGGAGTCAAAACATAGAAGATACTAGCTATGTCGTGGTCACTGGCACCGCTGATGACAACACTTTGGACGTTACTACTACCATCCCTGAAGAGGAAACTCCTGAGGAGACTACTCCAGAGATAGATACTTCTTTGTATAACATAGTCACAAAATCAAAACAGGATTTAAGTGTCGGAGCTTTGGCAGTCGTAGGCGTTAATCATCCTACAAACTTCCCCGATATTACCGACAAACTCTCAGATTTCTATTCATCAGTGGGCAACGGCTACAAGATGGCTAACTTCAGTATACAGCTCTGTGAAGAGGCTATAGAACCTTTTAACGACATGATGAGCGACTTCTATGATGCTTATGGTATCAACTATGTTACCGTCGTGGACGGCTACGTAGACCAATCTAGTGACACCAGCAACGGCACTTCCGATAACACCACCGGCTACGCCGTGGACTTTAAACTCGTTACTGACAGCCAAATCTTAGACTTCGACGGTACAGGCGACTATTCATGGATTGAGGAAAACTGTTATAAGTATGGTTTTGTAATTAGGTATCCCGAAAAGGACAGCGACACTACTGGATTCCCTTACACGCCTAGTCACTTTAGATACGTAGGCATTCCACATTCAAACATTATGCAGGACAAAGACCTCTGTTTAGAAGACTACGTGGAGTTCCTAAAGACTTACGATTTCAACAGTGAACATCTCTACCTATCCATCGGGGATGTAAACTATGAGATTTACTACGTTCCATGCGAGGGTGACACCACAGACGTTCCAGTTCCAAAGGATAAGTATTACATAGTTTCAGGTAACAATATCGATGGTTTTATCGTTACCATATTGGATTAATATCAACTGGATATAGTTTCATGCGTTACATTGTAACAAATAGAATGTAACAATGTCACAAATAAAATGTGACAATGTCACACCGATGTCACAAAAATGTCACGACAGAGTATAGAGTATAGAGAATAGAGTTAAGAGATTAGAGTATAGAGA
>CAZWRW010000219.1:0-2994 GCA_964636465.1 uncultured Ruminococcus sp.
AACCCGAAGAGTATATGTTCCCATGTGCAAAATTCAACAAGGCTGGACTACTTGAACTCACTAAATACGGTGCTGATGTAACTGAAAACAACGTCACCGTCCTTATGGACTGCCTACAGAACCAAAAGTACGACATTATCCACAAAGAAAATTTTGCCCTTAAATATATCCACAAACACGTAGGTTGGGAAGTTTTTGAAGATAGTATAATCTTTAAGGGCGACATTGCGTACACTAGAGAAGACAAGAAAATACAATCTGAATACAACGGCAATTACGACCTTAAACCTAAAGGTTCTCTTAAAGGTTGGCTTGACCTCATTAAGACCGAAGTTGTCGGCAACACAAACCTCGAATTAGCCGTAATTATCGGACTATCTAGCATAGTTAATGGTTACATCGGCAAGGATGTCGGATGTGAGAACCTTATCGTTAGCATTCTAGGCGAGAGTACTAGCGGAAAGACCACCGCTGGAATGTTAGCTCTATCGACTGCCAGTGTTCCTGAACAGAACGTCATGGGCAAAGAAACTCACTTTAAGACTTGGAATGCTACCAAAAATGCAATCTTAAACTCTGTTATCGGAAACCACGGTTTTCCTATGCTCTTTGATGAGTTCAGTGCTAATACAGACTTTTCTGTTACTGACCTCATTTACTCCTTAGCTAACGGAAAAGACCGCAGTAGACTTAACAAAGAGTGTGAAGAACGTCTAAGCAAAGATTTTCAAACCACTATTATTTCCACAGGTGAGGCTAGTATCTTCAACAAGACTAGCAAGAATACTGGTCTACAGGTTAGAGTTCTTGAGTTTGCTAATCTAAAATGGACTAACTCTGCTGAACACAGCAACAGAGTTAAGAATGGTTGCCGTCAAAACTATGGTTGGGCTATCTATGAGTTTGCTAAGTCCATACTAAGTTCAGACAAACAAGACATCTTAGAGATTTACTACAATTTACATATGGACTTCGTTGCCGAAGTTGAGAATCCTAACCAATTTACTGACAGAGTCGCTACACGATACGCTATACTACTACTAACTGTTGAAATATTTAACATAACTTTTGAAGAGTTTGGTGTATCCTTTGACTATGACAAGATATTTGAAGTACTTCTAAACAACGAAAAGAAAGCTACTCAAGACAATTCTACCGACTTAGGTAAAAAGGCTTATGAAAGTTTCATTGAGTTTGTAGAGACCAATCGTGCTAGTTTCTTAGGTGGTTTAGTCTCCGATGGTTGCTACTCTAATGAGTGCTATGGTCGTATTCAAGCAGACAAAGAAGAGATTGAAGTCCCACGAGATAAGTTCTTTACTATTATTAAAAAATTAGGCTTTGAAGATGGCAACACCATCTTAGAAAAATGGAAAGAAATGAGTTTATTAAATCATGATGTCGGTAAGCTAACACGTAAAAGAAAGCTATATAGCGACTCAAAGACCATAAGTTGTATCGTCATTAAGTATGAATCAGAAGAAAAAACAAACCGTCAAGAAATTTTAAAGAAACTTAGAGAAGAACAAAATTCAAAATACGAAAAACAAACTACAAACGAGTTAGATGATTCTGATTATGACTATAGTGACATCGAACACGCATTCGACAATGTTTAATAGGAGGTTTATTATGGATTCTAAACAGTTTCTAACTGCTCACGATATTGCAAAGTTACTTTCAATTAGCTATGTTAATGCTTTAAACTTTATAAAATATAGCAATATCAATTATATAAAGATTGGGAATCAATATCGTGTAGCCACAGATGTTTTTCAAAAATTTACCCATAGTAAAGGAAACATCATCGTTAATTTGGATTAATCGTTACAGTACAGAGTATAGCACCTATACTCTGTACGCTTAAAATATAAAGGAGTGTTAAATCATGGCATATACAGGTTATGTACGAAAGAGAGAAACCAAAAAGGGTACTTCATATCAGTTAGTGATTAATCTACCTACAAGGACTGATGGTAGTCGTAACAGACACACCGAAACGTTTCACGGTACTAAAAAACAGGCTCAAAAGCGATTAAATCAACTGATTATGCAATATGAAACAGGTAGTATCATTTCACCTAGTAATTCTACTTTTAATGAATTTCTATATGACTGGTTAGAGAACTATGTAAAGCCTACTAGAAAGCAATCCACTTATGATGGCTATGTCAAAATAATTGATAGGTATATTAGAAACACCATCGGAAATATGAAACTATGCAATATAACTACTATGATGTTACAAAAATTTATTAATAGCCTTTTAGAATGTTCACCAGTTAGTGAAAATCCCTTGAGTGCTAAGACTATCAAGAACGTCTACAACGTTGTCAACTGTGCATTAAAGAAAGCTATGGAATTAGGATTAATAGAAAAAATCCCTACTGAAAATATTGAACTCCCTAAACAGATTAAACATCAAGGTGACATTTGGGAAGTAGAAGACATTCAAAAGGCTTTAGCTGTGGCTAAAGGCACGGACATGGAAACCCCTTTGATGATACTCCTAGGTTGCGGTGTTAGACGTGGTGAGCTATTAAGTCTTACTTGGAAAGACATCGACTTTACGAACAAAACTCTTAACATCAATAAGAATCTTGTACAAACTCCCGACAATAAGATTTTACTCCAAACCCCAAAAAGTCAAGCAGGTATGCGTTCTATTCCACTCCCTAATACTCTATATCAACACTTGAAATCTAAACATGAGATTTTAAAGAGTGATATAAACTTTTCAGAGGAAGACTATATCATCTGTAAACAAGGCACTAAAGAACCCTATCGTCCCGATGTCTTTAGCCAAAAGTTCAAACGTTTTGTAAAAGCTAACCATCTAAAAGACATACGTCTCCATGACACTAGACACACTTTTTGTAGTATCATGTTGAGTGCAAATACTCCAATTAAGGCTATGCAGACCATCATGGGTCATAGCGATTGTACTTGTATCAACGATGTCTACGCACACGTTACTAACAGCCTCAAAGAAGA
>CAZWRW010000220.1:0-2990 GCA_964636465.1 uncultured Ruminococcus sp.
TCCAACGATATGTACACCGCTGAAACCAACACCCTTGATGGTGAACCTTTCTATGGTGTGGTATGCACTGATAAGGCTAGTGGTAAAAAGCTCTGTTATCAAGTTGATGAAAAGTTCAAGTTCTGGATAGTTTGGAACGATAGAGGTTTCAACGGCTACTTCTGCCCTGAACCTATGACCGCTATGATTGATGCTCCTAACCTCTCACTAGACAAGGAAACTACTGGTTACTATGAGCTATCCCCTAATGAGAGTTACGTACTAACTCAAAGATTTTTCGTTAAGTAATCAAGGAATATATTCATACATACATTACGGAACGGTATTAATATCGTTCCGTGATTTTTTTTTAGGGAATGGGCTATGACCGTTCTTTGAATTTGCCGAAGTCAAATTTAAATCACGCTGTCAACATCGACGATTTCCACGCCTGAATAGTAGGTTTTAAGAATTTCATCATAAGTTTTGCCGTTTTCGGCAAGATAGTTCGCACCGTATTGACTCATGCCCACATCGTGACCGTAACCCTTAGTTGTGATAGAAAAGGTATCACCATTGTAGGAGATTTCAAACGCTGATGACCTCAATGAGAGAACGTCTCTAAACTGTTGACCAGTTAGCGTGGTATCACCTACGAGGATTGAAGTCACAGTGCCTACATCGGTTGTGGCTTGGATGTTCACCCACGTTTGAATATCATCATCAAAGGTGACGTTCGGGTAACTGGCTATGATTCGAGCCTTTAACTCTGTAGGTGTGAAAGTTTTGGTTTCTTCGAACTGTGCGGATTGTACATCCTGTAGGCTGTCCACTGAAACTAGATATGGAACGTCATAACCCCAAACGTCCTTAGCGTTTTCGGTTTTCCCACATGATATGGAATGGAACACTGGAACTATCAACTCATCGCTATAGACTAACACCTGTCCGAGAACCTCATCTACTGCCGAACTGACTTTAGCATAATACTCATCATAGTTTGAACCGTACAACCCTTTGAGTTGTTCTTCGGTATAGTATCCTTGATACTTGTTCGTATCGTTTGAAAAGTCTGCACCGTGTAGGTCGTCATTTGGGGAAAGTTTTTGTAACTCTCGCAACCTCACGGCGTAGGTGTATGATACCACCGCTTGAGCCTTTAAGCTCTCCACATTGAACGTGATAGGCATCTCTGCACAGACTGCCCCCACAACGTAATCACGAGCAGAAACCTCCATAACTTCGTTGTTTGCGACGTTTAAAACCTTAAAGACATCCTGTGAACTTCCAATGGAATTAGAACTTTTTGTAGTTGCTGTAGAGGTATCAAAAGTGGTTGTAATAGTGGTATCCATAGAGGTGACCGTGTCGTATTCATTCGTTGAGGATTCACCCAAAATGAAAGTATCTTCTTGTGAAGTTTCATATCGCTGGTTATTATTAGGTGATAATAAGAATACTGTCATCGGTATTAAAGTTACCAATAGAGCAAATATACTCACTATGATTATGTAGGTTTTCATGATATGGTTAGCACTCCTTTCAAAACAGGTAGAAAATAGTTTATGACTACCTAACTATTAAAAAAATTCAAATTTGAGTGATTCACACCCAAAACGCTGTTGACATTTACCCCTATAATGTTGTATAATAGTAATATGTTATTAACGCAAGTTCGACAAAACAATTTTGCGATGCTAATTTGAATTGCCGAATCGGCATTTGTTTAACTATATTTTGAAGGGAGATACCACTGTTATGAATTCAATATATCCAAAGATGGAAGATGTCTGTAAGAATTTGAAGGAAACTTCTAAGATAGACCCAAACCTTTATGAAAAGTTTCACGTTAAGAGGGGACTGAGACGAAACGATGGTACTGGTGTATTAGCAGGTATCACCAATATTTGTAACGTTCATGGTTACGTAATCAATGAGGGCGAAAAAGAACCTATAGAGGGTAAGTTAGTATATAGAGGTTATAACGTTCAAGATTTAGTCTCTAACGTTGAAAAAGAAGATAGATTCGGATTTGAAGAGACTACATACTTATTGTTGTTCGGTGAACTTCCAAACGCTGAACAGTTGGAGGAGTTTACTCAATACTTAGGCAGAAGTAGAGAACTTCCAGAGGCTTTTTTCGCTGATATGATTATGAAAGCCCCATCTAGGAATGTCATGAACAAGATGGCTCGTTCTGTCCTTGCACTATATTCATATGACGACAATGCCGAAGATATGTCATTAGAGGCTGAAATGAGAAAGTCACTCAATTTGATAGCTAAGCTACCAGTCATCATGGTGGATGCTCTACAGGTCAAGAAACGCAAGTACGACAACGAAAGCATGATTATGCATCCTATCCGTGAATACGAAAGCACAGCAGAGAGTATACTATCTTTGTTACGTCCTGATAGGCAGTATACTAGGGAAGAAGCTCAACTGTTAGATACCTTGTTAATGCTCCATGCTGAACACGGTGGAGGTAATAACTCTACATTCTCATGTCGTGTGTTGACCTCTTCGGGTACTGATGCTTATGCTACTTATGCTTCTGCGATAGGTTCATTAAAAGGTTCACGTCATGGTGGAGCTAACCTAAAGGTAGTCGAAATGATAGACAACTTCAAAACACACGTTACCAACTGGGAAGATGAGAATCAAGTTGCTGACCATATTGCTAAAATCATCCGTAAAGAGGAAAACGACCGCACTGGACTAATCTACGGTATGGGACACGCAGTGTATACACTCTCCGACCCAAGAGCGGTAATTCTCAAGAAGAAAGCCTTTGAACTCGCTAAGGGTAGCAGTTTTGAAAAGGAGTTCCATCTAATTGAAAACATCGAGAAGATGACACCTATAGTGTTCAAGGAAGTCAAGCACGACGATAAGGTCATGTGTGCCAATGTAGACTTATATAGCGGTTTCGTCTATAGGATGTTAGGTATCCCTAAAGATATATACACTCCACTGTTTGCGTCTGCACGTATTGCCGGATGGTCTGCACA
>CAZWRW010000221.1:0-2968 GCA_964636465.1 uncultured Ruminococcus sp.
GATTTTTTAATTAAAACTGAACAAAATTATATACAAAAACTGTTAGCATATTAAACCTATATGATTACTAACAAAAAAACTTGAAAAATAGTATTGACTAATCAACATATTTTTGATATAATATACTTTGTTAAAAAGTTAAAAATCTTTTTTGAAAGGATAATGATGTTAAAATGTCAGAGAATAGAAACGAACTAAATAAGAACCTCGCTCAAATGCTAAAGGGCGGTGTTATTATGGACGTTACTACAGCTGAAGAAGCTAAGATTGCTGAAGATGCTGGTGCAGTAGCTGTCATGGCTCTTGAAAGAGTACCAAGCGACATCCGTAAGCAAGGTGGCGTAGCTAGAATGTCCGACCCTAAGATGATTAAGGAGATTAAGAACAGCGTATCCATTCCAGTTATGGCTAAAGCTAGAATCGGTCACATAGTTGAGGCACAAATCCTAGAGAGCCTAGGTATCGACTACATTGACGAGAGTGAAGTTCTTACTCCTGCTGATGATATGTACCATATCAACAAGCACGACTTTAAGATACCTTTCGTATGTGGTGCAAGAAACATCGGTGAGGCACTACGTAGAATCGGTGAAGGTGCTTCCATGATTAGAACTAAGGGTGAAGCAGGTACTGGTAACGTAGTAGAGGCAGTTCGTCACATGAGAACTATGATGTCCGCAATCAACCAACTAAAGAATATGCCTAAGGAAGAGCTAATGACTTTCGCTAAGGATAACGATGCTCCATACGATTTAGTTTGCTACGTAGCAGAGAACGGCAAACTACCTGTAGTAAACTTTGCTGCCGGTGGTGTAGCAACTCCAGCAGACGCAGCTCTAATGATGCAATTAGGTGCTGAAGGTGTGTTCGTAGGTTCTGGTATCTTTAAGTCATCCAACCCAAAGGTAATGGCTAGAGCTATCGTTAAGGCTACAGCTTACTACAACAACCCTGATATCATTGCAGAGGTTTCCGAGGGTATAGGCGAGGCTATGAGAGGTCTATCCATCGACGAGATTCCACCACAATACAGATTTGATAAGCGTGGTTGGTAATCAGTAAGTTATCGATAAAAATAGTTTACTTTAACTTTAGGAATGCCCTCTTATGGGCATTCTTATGTTTATATATAGGTTAAATAGATAAAAAAGAGGAAATTTATATTATGAATAGATTAGTCGGAGTGTTAAGTTACCAAGGCTCAGTAGTTGAGCATATGCAGATGTTATCCAAGGTTGAGGGAATTACTCCAGTAGAGGTTAAGACTCTAGAGGGTATAAACTCTGTAGATAGGTTGATAATCCCTGGAGGTGAAAGCACCACCATTGCTAAGCTTTTAAAAATCTTCGGATTGTTTGAACCTCTCAAGAAGAGGATTCAAGAGGGTATGCCAGTGTGGGGTACTTGTGCAGGTATGATACTTCTAGCCAACGAAATCGTAGGAGAAGAGGCACACCTACAGTGCATGGATATCACAGTTAAAAGGAACGCCTACGGCTCACAGTTGGATAGTTTCTCATGTGATGAGGTCATCCCTGAATTTTCGGATAAGCCATTGCCTTTGGTATTCATTAGAGCACCTTACATCGAAAAGGTTGGCGAAAAGGCTAAAGTTTTGTGTGAGTTGAACGGTCACATAGTATGTGCTAAACAGGATAACGTTCTAGTTACGTCTTTCCATCCTGAACTTACCCAAGATTACACCATCCATGAATATTTTTGCAATATGTAATGTTATCATACAAAAAAATGAACCTCTTAGAAAGTTTAATCTTTCCAAGAGGTTTTTTTACTATATATTATATAAGGAACAGTCACAGCTCGTTCCGTACGTGAGATTTTTTAAATCTCACAGATATGTATTAATTTAGAAGTATAGGTTATCATCATCATAGTATTGATATCTACCAGTATTTTGTGATGGGTCATTATACTTAGTAGTAGGTTCAGTATAGATTATAGTCATAGGAGCTTCAGTTTCTGGTGCTGTAGTAACTTCGTAACTGTCGTCGTCGTCCTCATCGTAATCATCATCGTCATCGTCGTCATAGTCTTCTTCGTAAGGCGTAGCCGTGGATGTCGTAATCGCTACAGAAGACATTGAGACTGTACCTCTAGTAGTAGTATCTTCAGGAGTTGTAGTAGTTTCCTCTGTGGTTGTGGTGGTAGTAGTCGTAGTAGTGGTAGTTGTGGTCGTGGTAGTTTCTTCTGTGGTGGTTGTGGTAGCCTCAGTAGTAGTTACGAATTGAGTTTCACCATCTGGGAAGTATCCATAAACGTCATCGTCATCCTCATCGTAGCCGTCTCTGTACTTTTGTAGATATGTATACATACCATCAGGAAGTTCTCCAGTGTGGGAAGTCTCTTGACCGAGGTATTCTAAGTACTCATCATGGAGCTTGTTCATCTCTAGAGCCATATTGTAAAAGAAAGAGTTATCTTTAGTTTCGCCGTCGCTATCGGTCATGATAACTATTACATAAGGGTGTTCCGATAGTACGATACCGCTATCGTGATAACCTGGTGAAGCCCATCCTGATTTGTGAGCAATCTTATATTCGTAACCAGCCTCTGTAAAAGGCCAAATTAAGAAGTTACTACCCGCATTTACTAGGCTATCAAACAGGATAGCTCCCTCGTCACAAGTATCCTTGTACTTATAGATTTCAGTCCAAATGTATCCCAAAGCGTGTGAGGATAACTTACCCCACTGTGTATGCTTATCTAAGAACGTTTCAAAACCGAAACCGTCCATCATTTCGTTGTAACCCTCATAACCGAAATGGTCTTGTAACATCAAGAATGCCACGTTATCGGAGTAGTGTATCATGTAGTATAGAAGTTGTCTAATAGTGTAATTCGTACCGTTACCATGGTCTTTAAGTACGCCTGTACCACTGGAATAGTATCCACTACGATAGGTTAGTGTATCATCAAAGCTATAGTTACCCTGTTCAATCTGTTGGTA
>CAZWRW010000222.1:0-2923 GCA_964636465.1 uncultured Ruminococcus sp.
TTTTGTAAATCCCATAAAAACCAATCACACTGCGTGTGATTCTGAGGAACGGTCACAGCCCGTTCCCTACAAAATTCCGTCGTACAATCACATTAGATTATATCGAATTGGTGTTAAAAATATATGTACGGAACGATGTCCACACCGTTCCGTTCCATGTGAAAAACTTACGTATGTCTATATGTTGGGTGTGCCTATCTTACGCCAATCGAGGTCGCCCCTATCTAGTGCCAATATGAGAGCATCAGCAGTAGCGATATTTGTAGCTACTGGTATGTTGTGTACATCACAGAGACGTAACAAATCCATATCGTTAGGTTCACCAGCTTTAGGGTTTATAGGGTCTCTAAAGAAGATTACTAAATCTATTTCGTTACATGAAATGCGAGAGCATATCTGTTGTCCGCCACCTTGTGAACCGCTTAGGTATCTCTTAATGGATAATCCAGTAGCTTCACTGACTATCTTTCCAGTAGTACCAGTGGCACATAGGCTATAACGTGATAGTATTCCACAGTATGCGGTACAGAACTGTGCCATGAGTTCCTTTTTGGCATCGTGTGCTATTAGAGCAATGTTCATAAAAAAACTTCCTTTCATATAGAGTATGGTTTCACATACTTTAACTTTCCAAACTTGAATAATTAAAAAAACGTACATCATTATGGAACGTTCACAACTCGTTCCCGATAGATAATAGTCAACGTGGATTCGTGTAAAATTTGATTATCGTATTGTAGGGAACGGGCTTTGACCGTTCCTAAATTTGCCGAAGGCAAATCATTTGTATGTTTTGCAATTCGATAAAAATCAATCAAGCTCCGCTTGATTCTAAGGAACGGTCACAGCCCGTTCCCTACACAGGATTTTTAAATCCCACAGATATATGATTTTTTTTGTAGGGAACGACGCCCACGGCGTTCCGCCATGCGACAGCATGGAATTATATCGAATTTCACGTTACATTAACTAACCTATCTTTATAGTTAGTGGGACTTCTTCGCCTTGTACACGCTTTGCGATTGCTCCCAATGCGTTTAAACTTGGACTTCCACTAGGTATAGGCTGTCCTGTTCCTGTAGAGGCTACTACTTGATAGTCTTCAGGAATTACACCTATAAGTTGAACTCCTATAGTATCTATAATTTCGTCTAAGTCACGTACTAGAGAGTATCCCATGGCGTTCTTGGTAACCTTGTTGATTATCAGCCTTTGACGTTGGTTGCCCCTATTGTAAAAGGCATCCGACATCATTCGAGCATCACGGACACATATAGGGTCTGGAGTGGTAACCACTAAGATTAGGTCACTCTGTGCAACTATGTCAAATACATGGGAGTTTATACCCGCACCAGTATCTATGATTATGTAATCATAATACTTTTTTACATCTTGACAGATTTGAGTAATCTGTTCAGCAGTTACGACGTAAAAAGGGTCTTTAGGTGCAAACAATAGGTATAAGTTACTAGCCGTTGGACTCATCTGACAAGCGGTATTAACGTCACATTCGCCGTCTAGTACACTGGCTACATCGTATGGGACGTCTTTCATCCCAAAGATTATATCCATACATCTAAGTCCGAAATCGAGTTCTATAATTAACGTCCTGTTACCCTGTTTAGCTAACGAGTATCCCAATCCCGAACAGATTGACGATTTACCCGTTCCGCCTTTACCCGATGTCACTGCTATTACTTTCGGCATAGAATATCAGTCCTTTCAAAAACACAGTATAATCTTCGACACTTCCCAATAGAGTGTCAATATTATTTTAACACAGTTTCAAACCATAAGTCAAGGTTTTTATCGCAACTTTGGAATTTTGCAAATATTGCACTGTGAATATTTGTGCAATATTCCCAAAAAAGTATGTTAATAAGTGTAGTGAACGATTCCCACGTCGTTCCGCAGATTTGCCGATGGCAAATTGTATCGTTGAATTGGTTTTAGTTATTAGTTAGAAGTTCCAACGGTGGAATCGTCTTTAGAGTATGTGGAAATCTCAACCTTTTCAATGATGATATCACTAGTAGGTTGATAGTCTTCGTTGTCAGCATCGTTGACATCTTGACCACAAATCTTATCGATAACATCAAAGCCTTGATAGGTCTGTGCAAAGATAGTCCACTCTTGGGAAACGTTTGGCGCACCACCATACTGTATGAACGCATCAGCTAGACGAGTATCAGGGTTTTCGTCGTCATCGTAGATGGATATGAGTTCCTCTTTAAATTCGTCGGTGAACTCAACACTGTTTATGACTATGAATCGACTACCACTACAACCACTCTTTGAACTTATAGACATAAATGCTCCCCTAAAAGGCCACAAGTCCTCTGAAATTTCAGATTCGACAGTTTCGTTCTCTTCTTGAAAATCTTGTGCGAGGTCGCCGTTCTGTTCCTTACCACCACCAGCAAAGTAGACATCCGGTTGAACTCTAAAGATGTATGTGCCATCATAGTAACCGCTTTCGGCTAGGCTTATGAAGTTCGCAACAGTATTAGGAGCTTCATCAGGATAGAGGACGGCTCTAATTTCGCCCAAACTTGTTGTGATTATCGCAATAGGTTGACCCTCTTCGATGTTATCCTCAAGGGCATCCAGTTGGATTAGGTCTACTTCACTCATATCCACCTTGGTGCTACTACTGCTTGAGAAAAAACAGGTGTTCAACATATACAGGAACGCCAACACCATCACAGCGATACACATAAATCTAAACGTAGCCTTAACAGTCTTGTTCATTTTGCTCATAAAAAAATCCTTTCTTATTCTTTTCTTTTTCAACGTTTGTGTATATAATCAATACCGCACCCATTAGGTGCGGATTTTTTTAATATAATGATAATTCGATATAATCCCATGCTACAGCATGAAATTATATCATAATTAAACTATTTCTTAGTAATCTTAGTGC
>CAZWRW010000223.1:0-2910 GCA_964636465.1 uncultured Ruminococcus sp.
TACTTTTGGGCTACATCGACGAAACCAACGAATTGACTGTTTTCTGCTACGATAGATAACGTATCTATGAGGTTTGAAAATATTTATAAAAAGCACAGGAACGCCCATTGGACGTTCCTAAAAAGTTAATTATAATCATTTTTGAAACCGCACTTGCCACAACAGTAAGTGGAAGTAGACTTGCCTAAAGCTCCGCCAACTAATCCAATTGGACCAAACAACAGACCACCAGCTACGGATTTTCCAACGCTAAAACCTTTGTTGGATTGGTCTACCTTTTTCCAATTCGCAGTTTCTCCACACATAGGACACTTGCTAGGTGCATATCCCATATTAACACTTCCCTTCTAAAAATTAAACTGCAGTTCGATAATCCATGCTATTGCATGGCAGAACAGTTATAGCTATTTTCATATTAATTTGGCATACCGTAATAAGGATTATTTTTCAATCCAGCGTGTTCAGAACATCTTCCGCCTGATGTAGCCTTTCTCATACAGCCACCATAGTCACAGTAGTCAGTACAAGCGGTTAGAGAACATACCAAACTTACTAAAGTCAACAGTAAGACTGCGAACTTCTTTATGAATTTTTTTTGACCCATCTTTAAAATACCCTCCAAAACATCTTATGTTTTTTACATTAACTAAATTATATCACGTAAATTTGGAAAAGTATAGACTCAAAAGAGGTTTTTTTACGGTTGCAAAAATGGTATCAAAAGTAATTGCAAAGAAAACGCTCTTTAGACGTTCCACAATGTGATAGCATAGGATTATATCGAATCAGTGTTAAACAGGAATAAAAATAAAATTTACGGAACGATATCAAAATCGTTCCGTAACGAAAAACAATCCTTATTTCTTACCTTTTCCGGTAATATCGTCTATTGAGATTTTGTAAATAGCCGTCCTTGCGAGACTTCTCTCAATAGCGTTGTCGAAGTCATCCATATTGGCAGGAGTGTGTCTTTGACATAGTAGACGTAAAGCCTCTATCTTCTCATTTGGAGCGGTAACCTCTATGGCTGAACCCCTAACCACCGCAGATTGAAACAGTGTAGTAAACTTGCCATCTGGTACCTTGGTATCCCCTACGCACGATAGGCAAACCTTTGGATTCTTCTTTAAAATCTCAACCTTTGAACCCTCCATAGCTGAATGAAAATACACATAATTCTCATCATTGGCTATGGTGATAGGTATGCAATAAGGGTTGCCATCCAAATCCACCATGGAGATGGTAGCGTATTCGCACTTGCCAAGGACTTCATATGCGAACTCTCTCGACTGTTCTCTATCTTTTCTTCTCAAAAAAATCTTCCTTTCCACAATGAATTTTAATGTAACTTCCTGATGGGCATTCAATCTTGCTCATCGTCTTGGGAGTCCTCTGACTTTTTGGACTTCCTTTTTCTATGTTTTACGCATTCCGTTAAGAGATACTCAATCTGTCCATTTACTGAACGAAACTCACTTTCTGCCCACTCAGATAACTCAGCGTAAAGTTTTGCTGACAATCTCAAAGGTACTTGTTTCTTAGATTTTTCTTTACTTTCTGCCAAATTATCACCTACCTAGCCAATAGCATTTATAACTTCAATTATACACTAAAATTATCGTTTTGTCCACTACTAACGATAATCAAACGTACGGAACTCCGCCCACGGCGTTCCGCAACTTCTTGACCGGTCGAAATTTATTGAATTGACTAGTATAAACTTCCGCTGTTGACTACTGGTTGAGCATCCTTGTTGCCACATAGAACCACTAACAGATTGCTAACCATAACGGCTTTGCGTTCCTCATCAAGTTCGCAGACTTGGTTTTCGGATAGCTTATCCAGAGCCATTTCGACCATACCTACTGCACCCTCGACTATCTTCTGTCTAGCATCCACGATGGCTGTAGCCTGTTGACGTTGCAACATAGCAGATGCGATTTCAGGAGCGTAAGCAAGGTGTGTAATTCTCGCCTCACAGATTTCTATTCCCGCAACCTCTACACGATTTTGAAGTTCTTTTCTAATTTCGTCTGCAATCTCCTGTGAAGAACCCCTCAATGAGATTTTATCGCTCTCTTCGGTGATGTCGTAAGGGTACTTTCTAATCACGTCACGTAGTGCTGAATCCGCTTGAATAGATACGAACTCCTGATAATTGTCCACACTGAAAACAGCCTTTGCAGTGTTTTGAACTTTCCAAATGACCACTATTCCTACTTCGATAGGGTTACCCATATCATCGTTGATTTTTTGCTTGTTGTTGTCAAGTGTCATAGCCTTTAGAGATATCTTTTTGTTTAGACCAACGCCCTCCGTTTTTACGGTTGGATTTATCGCACTACAGAACGGATTCACAAAGAATATTCCCTCATGTTTGAGCGTACCCACGTACTTACCGAACAGCGTTAAGACGTAAGCCTCATTAGGGTTTAAAATCTTGATACCGCACCAAGGTATCCACCCGATTACTATGTACACAAGACCTATTATTGCTAATGGTATGATATCTTGAGTTACTCCAAAAATCACGACCGCACACGCCAATATGTACAACAGTATGCTTAATATTAACACTGCTAAACCGTTTGACGCTTTTAGTTCTTTTTCCTCGATTACTTTACCTTTGATATCCATAAAAAATTCCTCCTTGGTTGAATGATTTATATTTGATATCTAAATGATATCATATTAATATTTAAAAGTCAATACCTTTTAGAAAAATTTTTCATAAATTTGAGCGTTCCTCAATGATAACATAAAAAAAGAGAACGTTCTAAAAATAGAACGTCCTCTTCTTTTCATACAACAATGGAATGAACCGACTTACAATTTTAATAACTTTAAGTGTGCCTGAAGGGACTCGAACCCCCGACCTACTGGTTCGTAGCCAGTCACTCTATCCAGCTG
>CAZWRW010000224.1:0-2878 GCA_964636465.1 uncultured Ruminococcus sp.
TTCAAGCCGTTTGAGTACGCCCTCTCTACTAGCAGGAACTCTTAAAGATATACTTGTACTATTATATACATATTCAAATGTAAACTTTTCGTGAATGTTACCATACCAATATGTAGACGAATCCATGCAAAAACAGATTGAATTTAGCTATTGACTTTTATACTTTCATATGGTATAATCAATAGAGTTAAAATAAAATACTAACGTGTTATACTAATGAATTAAAAAAAAACCAATTCAAGAAATCTAAAGAAGATTTAAGGGTTTTGCAAAACATATTTTTTTTTAGTATATTGTAGATTGTTTCCAATCTATTTACTATTTTAAGATATCAACGCCTGACATCTTCACTTAGATGGACAGGTTTTTTTTTTTGAAAAAAAGACTAGAGGGAGGTTTTTAAAATATGTCTATCTTGATAAAAAAAGTCCGTGCTGTAGACGTAGGCATGGACAGAGTATGCGACATCTATGTAGACGGCGGTAAGATAGTAGAGATTTCCGAAAACTGCACAAAGTCCGCAGACAGAGTAGTCGACGGTACTAACTTAGTAGCAATGCCATCACTGTTTGATATGCACGTACACTTCCGTGACCCCGGACTGACACATAAAGAGGACATCCTTACAGGATGCAAATCAGCGTTAGCAGGTGGATTTACTGGTGTAGCTTGTATGCCTAACACTAAGCCTCCTATAGACAGCGTTGAAACCATCGACTATATCATATCAAAAGCACAAGGCACTGGTGTTGAAGTTCATCCAGTAGCGACCATAACCAAAGGTATGGAAGGTAAAAAACTTTCAGATTTTCAGGTTTTAAAGAAGGCTGGTGCAGTTGCGGTATCAGACGATGGTAAGCCAGTAGAGAATGCAGACGTAATGAGGAAAGCCATCAAGAAGTCATACGAAGTAGGTATGCCAATCATTTCGCACTGTGAAGATTTAAACATCATCAAAGGCGGAATTATGCATAAAGGTAGCATATCCAAACAGTTAGGTGTCAAGGGTATGGATAGGGCATCCGAAGATAGTATCACGGCTAGGGAGATAGCCTTGGCACAAGCAGTCGGAGGAGCAATCCATATAGCACACGTCAGCACCGATGGAAGTATAAACTTCATTCGTGATGCTAAACGCAGAGGACTAAAAGTCACTTGTGAGACCGCTCCACACTACCTACTGCTCACACACGAAAAGCTACTGCAAAAGGATGCTGACTTTAGGATGAATCCACCACTTAGAGAACAGTCCGATGTGGACGCAATGGTACAAGCCGTCATAGATGGCACAGTCGATTGTATAGTCACAGACCACGCCCCACACGCTAAAGAAGAAAAATCTAATTTTGAGACCGCTCCAAATGGTGTAGTCGGTTTAGAAACTTCATTTGCGGGAGTAATCACGGCACTATATAAGACGGGTAAAATCACACTAGAACGAGTAGTAGAACTTATGAGTGTGAATCCAAGGAAAATCTTAAACTTGCCAGTAGAGACTCTAAAGGTAGGAGCAAAGGCGAACATCATGTTAGCAGACGTAAACAGAGAATGGAAAGTCATCCCTGAGGAGTTGCATTCAAAGTCCAAGAACACGGTGTTCAAGGGCATGACCCTAACGGGTAAACCAGTGATGACTATATCCAATGGAATAGTGCGTTTTGAAAATATGTAATTAGATACGAGTTCGATATAATCAGAACGCCGTGGTGTGTTTCCTACAAACAAAGCACGTATTTGTGGGGTTTTGAAAATCCCATGTAGGGAACGGGCTGTGACCGTTCCTCAATTTTGCAACGCAAAATTGGATTGTTGAACCCGTTGAATATTGATTAAGGGAGTATTTTAGTATGTCTTTTGATAGGTTGATTAAAAAGATTATAGACTTGAAGAATCCTACCGTGGTAGGATTAGACCCTAAGTTGGATTACGTTCCAAACTTCATAAAAGAGGAATGTTTTTCAAAGTATGGCGAAACTTTAGAAGGTGCATCACAAGCGTTGTTAGCGTTCAATAAAGCCATCATAGATGAGGTTTGTGATTTAGCACCAGCCATCAAGCCACAGTGTGCATACTACGAAATGTATGGTTGGCAAGGTGTCAAGGCTCTAACGGAGACTATAGCGTATGCTCAAAGTAAGGGTATGTTCGTAATGACTGACGGTAAGAGGAACGACATCGGAGCTACTATGACAGCCTACGCAACCGCACATCTTGGAAGTACCACAGTAGGCTCAAACTTAATAGACGCTTTTGGTGCTGATGCCCTCACAGTAAATGGCTACCTCGGTACTGATGGTATAGCACCATTGTTAGAAATCTGTAAGGAAAAGGACAAGGGAATCTTTGTACTAGTTAAGACTTCTAACAAATCCAGTGGCGAGTTGCAAGACCAAAAGATTGGAGATACACCAATCTACGCAACCATGGGCGATATGTGCGAACAATGGGGTAGTACTCAAATTGGTGAATATGGATATTCATCCGTAGGAGCTGTAGTAGGAGCTACATATCCTGAACAGCTTACAGAACTTCGTCAAAGGTTGCCACATACGTTCTTCTTAGTACCGGGATATGGCGCTCAAGGAGGAGGAGCTCAAGGTCTAAAGGGAGCTTTTGATAGTAACGGATTAGGAGCTATAGTAAACTCATCAAGGGCGATTATGTGTGCATATCAAAAAGAGGGTTGCGACGAGAGAGACTTCGCTAAGGCTTCCCGTAGAGAAGTTCTCCGTATGAAAGAGGATATTAATTCAGTTAATGGTTAAGTGTAGGGAACGGACTTTGACCGTTCCTCCATGCGATAACATGGAAACGTTAAAACATTAATTATTAATTGTTAATTAAATATAGAGAGGTTGATTTTAAATTATGACGTTGT
>CAZWRW010000225.1:0-2877 GCA_964636465.1 uncultured Ruminococcus sp.
CACCGGCAATAATAGTTCCAACCTCCGACAACTCTTTTATGTGGAGAAGTACCACAGAGAACCTCAAACGCAAACGTGGAACTGCACACATCTTGAACCCCCAAGACTTGAGACAGCCTTACTGTTTCGTGGTTGAGGGTGAAATCGATTGTATGAGCGTCCACGAATGCGGTATGTACTGTATCGGATTAGGTTCAACTAGTAATATAACCAAGATATTCAACCATGATACTTCTAAGACCACGTTAATATTGGCTTTGGACAACGATTCCGCAGGACAAGATGCCACTCAAAAACTCGCCGAACTATGCGAAAAACACAGGACGGCTTACGTTGTCGCATCGCCAAACGTATGGGGCGACTGCAAAGACGCTAACGAACTACTCACTACCGACAAAAACACGTTGATTTCTAACCTTAATGATGAAGTAAACAAAGCCTTATCGTTCAACCATGAGATGTACTTAAAGCAGTTAGAGGAACGCAAAGAGGATAATCCTACGTGGAAAAACAAACTAAAACGTAACCCTATAGACAAATCCATTAGGAACACTTTAAACAACATATACTTGATACTCTCCAACGATGAGCGTTATCAAGATAAGATTGAATTTAACGAACTCACTCAAAGGGTGACTTATAATCGAGAAGACTGGACGGACATACATGAGGGTCACCTTAAACTTTATCTTGAACAGGAACATAACCTCATCGCCAGTGCTGACAATATGGTCTATGCGTGTAACATCATTGCCGATGCACACAAGTATAACCCAATAAAAGAATACCTTGAAAGTACGCCTTGGGATGGTGTGTCTAGATTAAGTACTGTATTCATTGATTTTCTAGGCTCTGTGGACAACGTATATACACGTTCAGTTGCGGTAGTATCGTTTGTTGGAGCTGTTGCAAGAGTATATAGTCCTGGTATCAAGTTCGATACTTGCACTGTATTAGTAGGTAAACAAGGCACTAACAAGTCTAAGTTTTTGAGTAAGATTGCAGTAAACCCTGATTGGTTCACTGATGGAGTTGTAACCTTTGACGGTAAGGATTTCTATGAGAGTATCCAAGGTAAATGGATTATTGAACTTGGAGAGGGTACTGCGTTCCAAAAATCGATAAAGGAACGTACAAAACAAGCGATTGCCAGTCAACAAGACTTCTATCGAAAACCATATGCACGTAACCCTGAGATTAGGAAGCGGCAATGCGTGTTCTTCGGTACTACCAACAACTATGACTTCTTAAAGGATGAAACAGGCGACCGTCGTTACTATCCTATAGACGTAAACCCTCAAAAAGCCACAAAGAGCGTGGATTATGACCTAAACGACGAATACATTGCTCAGCTCTGGGCAGAGGCTCTGTTCATGTTCCAACAAGGAGAAAGTATCTACATACAGGATAGAACTGTCTTAGAACTTGCAGAACAAGAGCAACGCAAACACTTTGATGAAAGCCCACTACAGTCTGATATTTACAACTTCTTAGAGATACTATTGCCTAAGGATTGGTACAGCATGAATTTAGAAAGTCGTAGAATATTCATAAGAGCAGTACAGAACGGCGAGGACACCTCTAAAAGTCTCGGAAGAACTGGAGCATATCGGCGTGACAGAGTATCAGTTAAGGAGATACTCTGCGAACTATATGGCTATGAACTCAACCAAACCATTGATAGAAAGACCTCTTTGGATATTGCCCGAAGTTTAACCGCTTTAGGTTGGAACAAAACAGGTAAAGCAGAATGGATTAAACCATACGGAACATTAAAAACTTTTTACAAAAATTAGTTTCAAAGACTAACCAATTTTTAATTTGGTTAGTTTTTTTCCATATCTATACGATTTTCTCAATAAACCTAACCAAGTTTTCTGATAAAATATATTTTTTATAGTTGATACATCCACAGCTAAAAATTTTTTTGTATTTTTATAGCTACAGTTAAAGACCAAATTAAAAAAGTTTGGTTAGGTTTTTTGGTTAGGTCATTTTTCTACATACCTATGTGATTTACGCAAAAAACCTAACCAACCTAACCAAGTTTTCTTATAAATTACTCTTGTATATAGCTAATCATGTATTAGGTGTTTTTTAAGTTTGTTTTATACGGTTATTATCGTTTTTGGTTAGGAATATAGCTCTAAACTACATAGATATGTGGATAATGAGACCTAACCAAAACCTAACCAAAACCTAACCAAAACCTAACCAAGGTTTTTTGGTTAGGAATTATAAAATATTAAGTTCGAATCTATGTACTTACTAAAATAAAGAAAAAGCTGTGCATAAAATGTAACAGCTTTTTAAATTTTTAAACTTTTTGATTTTTAGATTACACAATTTTCCGAAAAATAAATTATTGTATTTTTTCGCACTATGATTTTATAAAAAATCGCCCCCAAACCTTTGGAGAGCGATTCAAACATTAATATTTTTCTTTCACAGTTTTTCCAATGATAAACAATGAGAACAGTATCAGCCACCAGAGGAAGATGTTCATACTGTTTAGTGTTGGTGGGAGTAGTGCTTTAAGTTCGCCACCTACGAACACTATCACCGATAGGCTTATCGCAAAGACTAGCGTAGTTATGTCATCGAAAGTATCTTCTATGAATGGTGCTACGTATTCGCCAATGCAGTAGGCTACCAGACCAACCAATACAGAACCCACTCCGCAAACCACTATTACTACTCCAATGATGGCTAAAATCCTCAAAGCTATGTTGTTTATGGCTTTTGTAGATAACAAGGACACTTCTGCAAAGTCTGTATACTCACCATAAAGCGACTTAAACCAGTTAAGGATAGGCTTTAACTCAGCGATAACACTTTCGTTGCGATATATCGAGAAGATTGTGGCAATCACTCCAA
>CAZWRW010000226.1:0-2871 GCA_964636465.1 uncultured Ruminococcus sp.
CAACAGTGAAGCTGTTTAGGTAGATGTTACCTTCTAGAGACATTGGAACCTTAACAACAGTATCTTCAGTTACTTCATCACCGCTAACCTTTAGCTCAACGTCGTCAGTCTTAACAGTCATACCGCTGTTTACAGTGTTGTCGTCGCCAGTGTTGTTGTCATCAACGTCACCGATTGTGATTACGCTCTTACCAACAGTTACACCAGTAGTTTCGCTTAGGTCTCTACCGTCAGTGAAGAAGTTGTCGTCAGAACCGTCTACGATACCTACAGAGATTTGAGTACCCTTAGCAGTACCTGCTGGAACCTTAACTTCGATGTATAGTAGGTTACCATCAGACTCTAACCAACCAGATGGGTCTTCGTTCTCGAACTGTAGATAGTACTTACCGTTCTTACCTAGAGCAGTGTATAGCTCAGTAGATTCGATTAGGTCGCCACCTTCAACTACGAAACCGCCCTTGCCGTCGGATACGAACTCACCGCCGTCGCCAACTTCAACTTCAACAGTGAAGCTGTTTAGGTAGATGTTTCCGCTTAGAGACATTGGAACCTTAACGATAGTATCTTCTGTTAGAGCGTCACCAGCACATTCTACAGTAACGTCATCAGTAGTAACAGTCATACCATCAGCGATAGTGATTGCACCATCCTTTAGGTTGATGTTGCTCTTGTCAACGATAGAGTAATCATCGGAGTTAGAAACGTATGCAGAATCTTGGTCGAAACTGATATCATAAGTACCAGCAGTAGTATCTACTGGAACCTTGTAGTATATAGTAGCAACTTGCTTAGAAGCACTATTATCAGCTGTGTAAACTAGAGTAGAACCCTTAGCGTTGTCAACTGGGTTTAGTAGAAGGTCTACGTTACCAGTAGTGCTTTCAGCCTCAGCGTAAGCTGTGCTTGTACCGTTCTTTGGATATAGGCTTAGGTCACTATCGATAGATAGAGCTGCAGCTGTAACCTCGGATGAAGTCTCGTTTTCTACAGTTAGTTGAACAGGAACTATGTAGTTCTCGCCACTTGCGTCTGTATCATACTGCTTCAATTCATCCAAAGTAAGAGTTAAATCTTCGATAGAATAGGTAATGTTGCCTGAATTAGCCGTAGCTGGAACAGCCATGTTAGCAGCTACTAAAGACATTACCATCATAGATGTCAATAGAGAAATAGCTTTCTTCATGATTTTTTTTCCTTTCTGTTATGTTCACATGACAAATGCGAACATTTAAACAACAATATATTTTAGAAACTTACTTGCGTAAGTTTCGTGAGGGGCTTAAATAAATCCCTTACCAGCCTTATTCTTCAAGACTAGTAATTATGTGAAGTACGTACTGTCTAATCCTTTGAATGTCGTTTACTCTAAGGTTACCATCTTGAGTTACGTCGGCATTAATAAATGCTTGACCCTCAAGCTCAATAGCGTGTAGAGTATACTGTCTAGCCATTTGAACGTCGTTTACTCTGATGTTGCCATCTTCGTTTACGTCACCTAGCTTAGTTTCGCCACTAGCAGTAGTAGTAACTTCAGGAGTTTCCTCTGTAGTAGTAGTTACCTCTGGAACTTCTTCAGTAGTAGTAACTTCAGGAGTCTCCTCAGTAGTAGTAGTTACTTCAGGAGCAACTGTTTCGCCTACGCCTACACTAGCACTTGCGGAGTAATCCACAGCAGTTTCAACATAGTTGCCACTAGTGTCAGTAGTTGCGAATAGAACCTCGCCACCGTCTCTGATTGCATCGATGCTTATAGAAGAATCGGAATCTTCAGCATCATCCCTAACTGCGAAAGTTAGGGTTACTAGAGTACCATCATTCTTAATGAAGTAGTCTTCACCAAGACCTGTAGCCCATAGGAAAGCTACCTTGTCTTCCATGATGTTGTAGTCCAAACATGAATAGGTATCACCATTTATCATAGTAGTACCTAGGTCAGGAACTATCTCTAGCTCAGCGTTAGCAGCGTCACCAGTTAGAGAAGTGTTCTCAACTACGGACTGTAACTCAAATTGAGTGCTGTCATACTCAACTGCGAACTCGCAACCTGCGATACCTGTGTCAGGAACGTTCTTTAGGTCTACAGTCACGTCGAAAGTGTCACCAGCTTTTAGACCAGTTTGGTCGCCGGATACTACGATTTGGAAACCGTCAGCATCGTCAGTAGTTACGGCTGAAACTGTAGCTACACTAGAAGTGATAGCTAATAGGAACGCTGATATTCCTGCAATAAATTTTTTTGATGTTTTCATATTTCCCCTCCAATTAAATGAAAGTTTTTATATGTTAAACTACTAAGTTCTAACAGCTTACCCAGTATTAAACATATACGAAATGTTACCTTCTTTTCCAATAGCCCCGTATGAGCTATTCTGTCAGAAACAAATAATATAAATATAACTAAAAAATATTGACTGTGAAAATATGCACTCAAAAAATACTTTTTAATAGCATATTGCAATGTTCATATACTAATTATATTTAATGATTGCCATAAAGTCAAGTACCAAATGAATATTTTGTGATTTATCACAAAATACTAACACCTACATTGACTCGTTTAGTGAATATGCACAACATACACTCACGAATTTCTAAGACAGCGTTGTAATATTCGATTTTCACTCGGCAATAACCAGCCTTTTTCTATATTATAATAGATTTTTTTTAAATTGTCAATAGGTGTATAACAAAAAATTCAAAAATTTTCAAAAAAATTTTCATCAATATTTTTGTGCAACTTGCATATAGTGAGCGGAACATCATGACAACACTTTTATGAGGTTACATAGTGAAACCAATCAAATTGGTGTTATTTTAGATATAAAAACTCTTGAGGTACGTTTTCCGTGAGAATTTCGTCTATTACTT
>CAZWRW010000227.1:0-2850 GCA_964636465.1 uncultured Ruminococcus sp.
CCTACAAATTAAATTATATAAAGTTATATAAATCTTCAGCGACAGTTAGACCGCCTCTGTAGCCTATGATAGTTCTGTTCATGATGGTTCGCTCCATAATCGGGAACGCCATCAAACAGTGATGTATTCCGTTTTCGGAACAGTATTCTCTTTCGTTGCTACTGCCCACCAACATATCAACATCGGGATACTGTTCCAACGCTTGAATAATCTTGTAATAGTCACTTTCAAAGATAACGTCAGGGGCTTTAGCGTACTCAAGATTCTGTATTCTTTTGATGATACGCTGTTTATCGTCTTCACGATACATAGGTTCAGTGACTATCACCACCAATGGAGTTTGGCTGTAATCGTTAGCGAGAAACCTTGTCATGCCTGTAGCTATGTTGCTATCACCGACTACGGCAAATCTGTTCCAACCGAGACTTTCGCCATGTCTTGCTAAGTATGTATATACGTAGTCTTCTTCCTCTTCGATGACCTTTTCAATGAGTGAACTATCTAAATTAAGAGCTTCTCCTACTTTTCTGACAAAATCGGTGGTATCGGTAGCACCGATTGGTAAGCCTTCAAACCTTAGAGTAGGCACTCCGAAACGTTCTTCGTAGATTTTTGAAACACCTTTTAGTAAGTACGGATTTACTATGATATTCAACTCTGCAGAAGACGACGTGCGGATGTTCTCAAAACCTTGATGTTCTGTGAAAAATGTGTTCACTTCTAGACCAAGTTTTCTAAGTATTCTAGTGAGTTCTTCCAAGTTTCCTGCCCAGAACGGGTCACGACAGGGAACTATTCCAAATAGATTTACTAGACCTTTCTTTTTTGGCAGACCCTTTTCAACGATGTTATCTACAAAGACTTTAAAAGCCGTTTCGTAACCGAGCAATGCATCACCAACGAAACCAGGGGTGTCTACCGCATAGACTCTAATGCCCTTTTCTTGATACTCACTTACTACACTTTGAACGTCTTCTCCAATGATACCAGCGGTACAACCTACTAACACAAAGTACGCATCTGCATCGATAATCTCTATAGCACCATCTATGGTCGAACGGAGTTTGTCTTCCGCACCAAAGACGACATCTTTTTCAAGCATATTAGTGCAAGGCAACGAAACGCTCGTTAAGTATTCCGAAGAGTGATATTCACCGGCACTAGTCTGCATACAGCAACCGGGTCCCGAATGGTATATCGGACAGAATTTGTGAACCGCTCCTAATACGTCATTTACGCCACCTAATACGCAACTTCCCCTTGGACTCTCTGTAACTATGGACATTTTTAAACACTTCCTAACTGTTAAAACTTTATAAACTTGAACGGATTATCTTCATACCAACTATCACGATACGGTAACTTGGTATGTTGTGCTAACTTCTTGTTAAATCCAGGGTTCTCGATTTGGTCAGCAATCTTGTTGCCTAAGTAGAGTATACCATCGTAGCCCATGGTTGGACGTTTCATATCTAGTACGTGAGTAGTAGGTATTCCCAACTTAGATGCCCACGTAGGTACGCCGATAAACACGTCAGGATTTAACTTTTTAAGCAAGTTGACTTGCTCAAATGGTTGCATATTGGCAACGTCCACGATAAAGTTTTTGTGTATGCCATTTAGATATTCTATGTCAACTTGAGCGTCCTCGTCATAGGTTGGAGTTTCTAGACCGACTAGTTCCATTCCGAAGTCATCAATCAACGCAGCAGCGGCGAAAGAACGTCCAGTACCACCACAGATAAACACCCTCTTGCCCTGTAGGCGTAACTTGATTTTTTCAATTTCGGGTTGAATTCTTGCGTGTTCTTTAGCGATGATTTTTTCTACTTCGTCTTCCTTATGGAATAGCTTTGCTACTCCACGAAACCATTTATCAGTGTTTCTTATGCCTATCGGCATGACCGTATGTGAGTATGGTATTCCGTAATCTTGTTGTAGTTGTTTCATGAACTCATCAGCGAAAACCTTACATATTGCCGTGGATGCCTCAGCCGATGGTATCTGTTGAATCTTTTCCAGTGAACTATAGAACGGTATGTAGTTTACAGTTATTCCTATCTGTCCGAGCATACGTTCAATCTCTTTTTGGTCTTTGTAACTTATGGATACTGGTGCAAATAGGTTAATCAATCCTTTTTGAGTAGGCTGTTTTTCACCTTTTAAGATATACTTATCTATAGCTAAGAACACAGCATCGAAACCCGATGCACAGACCTTGGATTTAAAACCTTCACAATGGATAGGTATCAAAAGTGCGTTGGTAGTTTCCTGTGCGTTCTTTAGGATAGCGTCCACATCGTCGCCAATGATACCCGATGCACATGAAGTAAACACAAATATCAACTTTGGAGAGTACCTCTCCTCAGCGTAACGGATAGCCTCTAAAAGTTTCTTTTCGCCACCTAAGATTATATCTTTTTGGTCTAAATTAGTGGTAATCAAGCGTGGACTTCTTATGATTTGTACACCTCTATGTGCTTGACCTATCCTATATTGCATTACGCCTAGATTTGCACAACCAGTACATCCTTGTGGCGAATGTGATATGAATACAGAATCATCAAGCGACATAACTGCGTTGATACTATTAATCTGTTGACACTGCAACCCTTGCGAAAAGGTTCTGTCAGCTGATTTGAGACACTTCTTTCTAAAGTTATCTTCTAAGTTTTTGCTTTCATCACCGTAATCGTTGTAGGTGTGTGGTCTGTTTTCACGGATACCATCATACTTAACGTTAGAACTGCTCATTAATTTCAACTTCTTTCTTGTTGTGTTAAGCCTAAAAGGCTATTTGAATAAGATTAAAAACAGTCTCTAATGTGTTTAGTCAACCATCATGCATGA
>CAZWRW010000228.1:0-2804 GCA_964636465.1 uncultured Ruminococcus sp.
AGTATCTCTTTTAAATGTTCGGAAATATCCAGTCCAAATCCTGCTTCCATAATAACACCCCTCAATCCAGTTGAAAATTTAAAGCGTTGTACGTCAAAAAGTTCTTAAACGTGACTAATATTAATGTAATTTTACAAAACATCTAGTAATTATGCAAAACGATAGTTGATTCTAAAGAATACTAATCCATTCTCATTATATCATCCTGCTGGAAATTTGTCAATCGTCATAATGCACATAATTTACAGTTAAATACTCCTTGGAATTATATGTGTTTTGTAATTTCTACAATACAACTCCAATTCGGCAAATTTGAGAGCGGTCTACATAGGATTTTATCGAACATTCATAATAACTTTTAATGCGATTTTAATCTTTTTGGTGTATAATGATACTATGTAGTAATATACCATAAGTTAAGGAAGTGATACACCTTGAAATCAAAAAGAAACGTCAGGGTTGAAAGGTACTCCCCTACCTATGATGTGGGCTTAACCTCTATGCAAGTGGAAAGTCGAGTTAAAGACAACCTCACGAATGCCCAAAACGTCACCAAGACTAAAAGCATCCCTAGGATAATCTTAGACAATACCTTCACGCTGTTCAACTTGATAAACTTAGTTTTGGCGATAGCACTCTTTTGGGCGGGGTCGTATAAGAATACACTGTTTATAATAGTAGTGCTAATCAACTTAGTGATTAGTACCGTTCAAGAGATTCGAGCAAAAATCACCGCCGATAGACTCTCTTTAATATCAGCGGTTAGGAGTACGGTCATCCGTGGGGGCGAAGAGGTTCAAGTTTCCGTGGATAGTGTCGTACTTGACGACGTTCTCAAACTGGAGACAGGTAACCAAGTCATCGCCGATTGTACAGTGTTACACGGTTATTGCGAAGTCAATGAGAGTTTCATCACTGGAGAGACCGACCCTATAGCAAAACGTCAAGGTGATAGTCTGTTGAGTGGTAGCTATATAGTCAGTGGATTGGCATATGCACAGGCTGAAAAGGTCTCCGAAGATACCTACATTGCTAGTATCTCCAAGGATGCTAAAAAGGTTAAGCGTTCACACTCAGAGATTATGAGAGCTGTAAACGGAATCATCAAGGTAGTAACCGTTGCGATATTCCCCATCGGTGCGATACTTTTGCATAGTCAATATAAACTAGTGGGAAATCTCAAAGAGGCTGTAGTACAAGCCACGGCAGGATTAATCGGAATGATTCCAGAGGGGTTAGTCTTGTTGACTAGTATGGTGTTTGCGGTCAGTGTAATTAGGTTATCCAAGAATCACGTGTTAGCACAGGAGCTGTCTTCCGTGGAAAGTCTTGCTCGTGTAGATACTCTCTGTTTAGATAAGACAGGCACTCTTACAACTGGTGATATGTACGTCGAAAGTGTAACCTCTATGGATGACAGTGTAAGTATAGACACCATCCATGATGTGTTGTATTCAATGTTAGGTGGAACACTCAATGCAACCACCAAAGCGATAGTACAGTATCTACCACGTAACAAGTGTAATAGGTATCGTGTAATTAATGAAGTACCATTCTCCAGTGCGAGAAAGTTCTCTGCGTGTGAGCTTGAGGGTTTAGGCACTTACGTCTTAGGGGCTTACGAGTACACCATCAAAGAGGATTCTAACAAGGATACTATAGATAACTATTCCGAAAACTACAGGGTTGTGACTCTCTCACATAGTGATAACCATCTAACAGGCAATGAACTCCCACAAGGGTTAGAGTTGGTAGCCATAATCCTTTTGAAAGATACTCTTAGACTTAACGCTAAAGAAACTATAAGTTACTTCAAAGCTCAAAGTGTAGATGTTAAAATCATCTCAGGGGATGGCGTGAAAACCGTCTGTAACGTTGCCGAATGCGTGGGTCTAGATACTTCTCATGTGTTGGATACTTCTACGGTTACACCACAACAGTTAGCAAGTTCAGTAGAAGATTATTCTATATTCTGTAGGGTCACCCCTGAAAATAAGAAACTTATCGTAGAATCTTTAAAGTCTCGTGGACGTATCGTTGCAATGACTGGTGACGGTGTCAACGATGTTCCCGCACTAAAAGAGGCTGACTGTAGTATCGCACTATCCAACGGTGCAGAGGCTACTCGAAACGTCTCCCAACTGATGTTAATGGATTCTGACTTTGCATCACTACCAATGGTAGTCGCTGAGGGTAGACGCTCAATTAATAACGTTAAGCGTTCGGCATCACTGTTTTTGATTAAGACTATCTATACTACACTATTAGATTTGGTATTCATAGTATTAGGTTTGAACTATCCATTCATTCCGATACAGCTAACTTTGATAAGTGCTATATGTATAGGTATACCTTCGTTCACATTGGCTTTAGAACCTAATCACAACAGAGTTTCAGGAAGTTTTCTAGGATACATCTTAAAGAAAGCCATTCCGACTGCCTTGGATATTGTGCTTACAGTTACGATAATATCATACCTTGGTGATAGCGTGTTCACTTCACTAACTCAAGATGAGGTCTCCACAATATGTATGATATCCACAGCATTTATAGGTTTACTACACCTTTATAGGTTATGTCTACCGTTCACACCTATTAGAACGGTTCTGTTCATTGGGATGTGTTTGGGATTTACATTAGGTATCACAGTGTTTCATGAGTTGTTTTCAACGGTGGCACTGTCAAGCATAGGATGTACCATCCTGTTGATATCTATGGCGGTATCGTTCATACTGTTTTGGGTTTTCCATAAGGTTTTAAAGACATGATTTTAACTAGAAAATTAATAGCGTCACATTGTGACG
>CAZWRW010000229.1:0-2794 GCA_964636465.1 uncultured Ruminococcus sp.
CTTGTAAGTTCTGGGGTCTAGGTGCTGACGGTACTGTTGGTGCAAACAAGAACTCCATCAAGATTATAGGCGACCACACAGATATGTATGCTCAAGCTTATTTCGCATACGATTCTAAGAAATCCGGTGGTGTAACGGTATCACACTTGAGATTTGGTCATACACCTATCAAGTCCACATACCTAATCAACCGTGCAGATTTCGTAGCTTGTCATAACCAATCCTACATTTCTAAGTATGATATGGTTTCTGATATCAAGCCAAACGGTACTTTCCTATTGAACTGTCAATGGAAGACTATCGAAGAGTTAGACAAGCACCTACCAGGTCAAGTAAAGAGATATCTAGCACAGAACAACATTAACTTCTATACTATTGATGGTGTAGACTTAGGTATCAAGACTGGTATGGGTACAAGAATCAATACTATTCTACAGTCTGCATTCTTTAAGTTAGCGAACATCATTCCTTTTGAGGATGCTCTACAGTACATGAAAGATGCTGCTAAGAACTCCTACTTAAAGAAGGGCGAAGATGTCGTTAAGAAGAACTGGGATGCTATCGATGCAGGTTATCAAAACATCGTTAAGGTTGAAATTCCAGCTGAATGGGCTAACGCCGAAGATACTAAGATGGGTATGGATAAGGCAGTTGGCGACAACAAGAAGTTAGTTGACTTTGTAAACAACATCCAACAACCATGTAACGCACAACAAGGTGATAAGCTACCAGTATCTACTTTTGTAGATATGGCTGATGGTTCATTCCCACAAGGTTCTTCCGCATACGAAAAGAGAGGTATCGCAGTAAACGTACCATGTTGGGATTCCAAGAAGTGTGTACAGTGTAATATGTGTTCATACGTATGTCCACACGCAGTAGTTAGACCATTCGCTCTAACTGATGAAGAAGTTGCTAATGCTCCAAGTCAAACTACAACAGTAGACTTTAAGCCTAAGGCTATCGAGGGCAAGAAGTTTGGTTTAGGAGTATCCGTACTAGACTGTACAGGTTGTGGCGTATGTGCTAACGTATGTCCAACTAAGGCACTTGAAATGAAGTCACTAGAGAGCCAACTTGACCAACAAGAGGTTTTCGATTATGAAGTTAAGACTTCTGACAAGCCTGAAATCGTTGAACAGTTCAAGGAAAGCACAGTTAAGGGTTCACAATTCCTACAACCTATGTTAGAGTTCTCAGGAGCTTGTGCAGGTTGTGGTGAGACTCCATATGCTAAGCTAGTAACACAACTCTTTGGCGATAGAATGTACATTTCTAATGCTACTGGATGTTCTTCAATTTGGGGTGGTTCTGCACCATCTACACCTTACACTACTAACAAGGCAGGAAAAGGTCCAGCATGGGCAAACTCACTATTTGAAGATAACGCAGAGTATGGTTACGGTATGTTCCTAGCACAGAACACTCTAAGAAATAGAGCTATCAACAAGGTTAAGGCTCTATACGAAGTAGCTGAAAAGCCAGAAGTTAAGGAAATCATCAAGAACTACCTAGACACTGTTGACGATGCTAAGGCTAATGCAGTAGCTACTGAAAAGCTTGTTAAGGCTATCGAAGACTGTGGCTGTTGCAGACCTGAAGGCAAGGAAGTACTAGCTTGTAAGGATTATCTAAGCAAGAAGTCCATGTGGATATTCGGTGGTGACGGTTGGGCTTACGACATCGGTTTTGGTGGTCTAGACCACGTAATCGCAAGTGGTGAGAACGTAAACATCTTCGTATTTGATACTGAGGTTTACTCCAATACAGGTGGACAGGCATCTAAGTCTACACCTACAGGTGCTATTGCACAGTTTGCCGCTGCCGGTAAGGTAGTCAAGAAGAAAGACCTAGCAGGTATCGCTATGAGCTATGGTTACGTATACGTAGCACACATTGCAATGGGAGCTAATCCAGCACAATGCTTAAAGGCTATCCAAGAGGCTGAGGCTTATGATGGTCCATCACTAATCATTGCATATGCTCCATGTATCAACCACGGTATCAAGACTGGTATGGCTACTGCTCAAGCAGAAGAAAAGAAAGCTGTTGAGGCTGGTTACTGGCATCTATACAGATACAACCCTGCTCTAAAGCTTGATGGTAAGAATCCATTCTCACTAGATAGCAAGGCTCCAAAGGTTGACGAAAAGTACAAAGAGTTCCTAATGGGCGAAGTACGTTACAACTCATTGGCACGTTCAAACCCTGAAAGAGCTGAAAAGCTATTCAACCAAGCCGTTGAAAATGCTAAGGAAAGATACGACTATCTACAAAGATTAGTTACTCTTTACGGCACTCAAGAATAGTTGCGAACTATAAACTTATCATAAATGAAAATGCCCAAGGTTTCGACTTTGGGCGTTTTTGTTTTGTAAATTCAAAAAATCAATCATAATGGTATTAGATGTGGTATCAAAAGTGATACCATAAAAAAACTTATTTTGAGTACTATACTTTTGGAAAACCGTGTGATATAATGTTAGTATCATATGGATGTGATTTTGTGCTAAGTCTATTTAACATAATTGTGGGCATCCATAAGGTTTAGAAAAATTTTTTGGAGGTTTTTTAACATGAAGGTTAAAAAGTTATTAACTTTTGTGGTAGCTATGGCTTGTCTAGTGCCAGTCGCTACTACCACGGTTATTAACGATAACACTTCTATGGTCTCTACGTATGCAGAGACTACCGCTGATGGTGTCTATGATTATACTATCAGTGATGGTGGAGTAGTTATCAACAAGTACAACGGAAGTGCAACAGTAGTTGAAATCCCTAGTGAGATTGACGG
>CAZWRW010000230.1:0-2793 GCA_964636465.1 uncultured Ruminococcus sp.
TACACCACTTTTTTAACGATGTTCGCACCTAAACCACGAAGTTTTTCATCCATACGTTCGTAGCCACGTTCAATGTGGTAAATATCCGAGATGACAGTTTCACCTTCGGCAACTAGACCGGCAATGATTAATGCAGCACCAGCTCTCAAATCACAAGCTTGTACGGGAGCTCCCGCAAGGTTGGTGTTACCATTGATAAGTGCAATCTTGCCATTTACCGTGATGTTTGCACCCATACGTCTTAGTTCGTCCACGTAGCGGAAACGGTTGTTCCAAATGCCCTCAGTGATGGAACTCGTGCCATTAGCTAGAGTACATAACACCGCCATTTGAGGTTGCATATCAGTAGGGAAACCAGGGTAAGGCATAGTTTTGAGTTCAATCTTGTTGAAGACTACATCAGGTTCGACCCAAACACGCACAGCATCGTCGAACTCTTCGACATTTACGCCCATCCTACGGAGCTTTAATGACATAGGCTCTAAATGGGCTGGTGTGACGTTCTTAATTAAGACATCACCTCTAGTAACTGCGGAGGCTATCATATAAGTACCAGCTTCTATTTGGTCTGGAATGATTGAGTACTCTACACCTCTAAGCCTTGATACTCCCTTAACCTTGATTCTATCCGTACCTGCACCAGATATACTAGCACCCATACTGTTCAAGAAGTTTGCAATATCCACGATGTGTGGCTCTTTAGCAACGTTCTCGATTATGGTAGTACCCTCAGCCTTTACGCTTGAAAGTATTGCATTGATGGTCGCACCTACAGATACCACATCAAAGTCGATAGTAGAACCTATTAAACGTTCAGTACGACAATAGATTATCCCCCCAGGGATTAGGTCACATTCAGCGTTAAGGATTCTAAACGCTTTCATATGTTGGTCTACAGGTCTATCACCGAGGTGACATCCACCAGGTTGTGGAACTTTAGCAGTCTTATACTTGCCCAACAAAGCTCCTAAGAAGTAGTAAGAAGCTCTCATCTTAGTAGCGAGTTCGTAAGGCACTTCAAAATTGTTGATACCTGTAGCATCTATTCTATACTTAGTCCTAGAAAGTTGTTCTATCTTAGCACCCAAAGATGTCAATATTTCAAAGCATATTGCAACGTCGCTAATTTGAGGGACGTTTTCCAAAATGCAAGGTTCGTCACACAGTATGACCGCCGGTATGATTGCGACAGCTGCATTCTTTGCACCACTGACACAAACTTCACCATTTAGTCTAACTCCCCCATTTAAAACTAACTTATTTTTATCCAAAGTTTACTCTCTCCTTAAATTTAATATCTATCAAAAACAGTTTGATTGTCCGAAATTATCCTCTAAAAGGTGTCAAGTGTTCAAGGTATGTAAAGGATAATTTCCGAAAGTCAAAAACTCTAAAGTCTACACAAATGCTACATATTTTTTTTACGCCAATTCGACAAACCAGTTTTTCAAACCTCACAGATGTGTGATTTTTTGTAGGGAACGACGCCCACGTCGTTCCGCCGATTTGTCAAATTGACGTTAAGTTTAGCATCATTTCAATTAATCTTCCTCGGATGTGCCGTCATACTCTTCGATGGTTACACTCTCCATGATGATGTCGTCTAGTGGCATATCGTTTGAGTCAGTCTCAACGTTTTGGATAGCCTCTACTACGTCCATGCCCTCGAATACTTGTCCGAAGACTTGGTAACCGCCATCTAGATAAGGTACACCGCCAACTTCACGATACTTTTCAATGACGTTTTCAGGATAGGATGCACCATAGTATTCTGAAAACGATTCAAAGTTATCATCTGTAAGTTTTGAGCAATCCGCTGGGCAAACGATATAGAATTGGCTCTTGTTGAGGTGGTCGCTAGAAGTAGCATATGCTAAAGCACCTGCAAAGTGTCTTAGACCATCATTGAACTCTTGTTCAAAGCCATCCCCCCAGATACTTTCACCACCTGTGCCGTTGCCGTTAGGGTCGCCACCTTGGATTACAAAATCTTTGATAACTCTATGAAAAGTTAAGTTATCGTAATAGTTTTGTTCAGTAATCAACCTCTTGAAGTTTTCTACGCCGTTTGGACATTCATCTTCAAAGAGTTTAATCTTAATAGTTCCGTAGTCTTTAACCTTAATAACCACTATCTCCTCGCCGATTTCAGGCTGGGTGAAGTTTAGGATATCCACATCGGAATCCTCTTGGCTATCGCTATCGGAAAGTATGTTAGCAATCTGTTCGTCGGAATCTTCTGTTTGAGTATCGTCTTCGATATTACCATCAGAAACGGTAGTTTCACTGGCACTATTGTTTGCATTTGCGGGTGCATTATTACAAGCACATAGAGATACAGACATCAACAGTGTAAGGAAAAGAGCAATTTTCTTCTTAAAGAACATAATATAATACCTCAAAAAATTTAAAAATTTAAAGTTTTATGGGAACGTCTTTTGACCCCAAAAACCATGTGAAAACATTCCACAAGATAATTATACAATATCAAAAGTATTTTGTAAAGACATTTGAGAATTTTTAAGTTGAAAATCGAAAGTATAGGTTTTAAATATAATGCACAGATTGTAATCGTTCCTAAAATTTCCGCAACTGTAAGGCTTGAGAATCCCATGTAGGGAACGGGCTGTGACCGTTCCTAAATTTGCCGAAGGCAAATCATGTTGGTATGTTTGTGTTTTTTTAAAATCAAAAAATTATCAATCAAGCTCCGCTTGATTCTAAGGAACGGTCACAGCCCGTTCCCTACAAAATTCCGTCGTGCGACAGCATGGAATTATTATTTAATGTAAA
>CAZWRW010000231.1:0-2782 GCA_964636465.1 uncultured Ruminococcus sp.
CGGGCTGTGACCGTTCCTAAATTTGCCGAAGGCAAATCAATGTTTGTGTTTGGTGTATATTCAATAAAATTCAATCACACTGCGTATTGAAAAATTGGTTTGTATTGATAACCATGTATTGATATTGACAAGTACACTATTATGGTGTACAATTAAGCTTGAACAGATGTTCACTTATAATTATTAATATTAAAGGGAGGTTTCATTACATGGTTAGAGAAAAGTTCAACGTAACAGGGATGACTTGTACTAACTGTAGTTCACACGTAGAACGAGCGGTATCTCAGTTAGTAGGCGTTAAAGAGGTCAAGGTGAACCTCATGAGTAACAACATGGTCGTCAACTATGACGATACGACTCTAAAACCTAGTGACATAATAGATGCGGTGGTATCTGCAGGATATGGTGCAACATCCATCAAGGATGGCGGAAAATCCAACGATTCACCTAAAATAGACGAGTCTCAACGAGTCAAACGTCAACTGATAACTTCGGTGATATTCTGTATACCGTTATTCTATGTGTGTATGGGTCACATGGTGGGATTACCTCTGCCTAGTGTCATAGGTGATGACCATATGGTTTTGAACGCATTAGTGCAACTGTGTCTAGCTATACCGTTGGTGTTTATCAATAGGGGATATGTCATAAGAGGTTTCAAGGCTGTAAAGAACAAGTCTCCAAATATGGATACACTGACATCTTTAGGAGTGGTTTCGTCGTTTGTATATAGCTTGTGGTCGCTGTTCGTGATGGTATATCACTTAGAAGATGGTCACATGGATATGGCGATGGCTAATCACAATATGTACTTTGAAACCGCTGGTATGATTCCTACGTTCGTAACGATAGGTAAGTATCTAGAGGCACGTTCCAAGAAGAAAACCACCTCAGTAGTGGAAAAGTTGGTCGGACTATCACCTAATACCGCAACGGTCATAAAGGATGGTAAAGAGGTTGAAGTCCCAATAGAAACCCTACAGGTTGGTGATATCTTAACGTTAAAGCATGGGCAAAAGGTCGCTTGTGATGGTTCTATCGTGGAGGGTGACTGTCTAGTAGACCAATCCGCAATTACAGGTGAGAGTATTCCAGTAGATAGAACCATCGGGGATAGTCTAATCGGGGGTACTGTGAACGTCGGAGGTTATTGCAAGTTCAAGGCGGAAAAGGTCGGCTCTAACACGATGATTTCTCAAATTATTGAACTAGTCGAGGAGACCGCAGGTAGTAAGTCTTCATTTACACGTATCGCAGATAGGATTAGTAGAGTTTTCGTTCCAGTGATAGTGACTATCGCAGTATTGGTGACGTTCGTGTGGTTGTGTATGGGTTACAGTCTCGGATTTGCAATAGGTATGGGAATCTCAGTAGTAGTGATATCCTGTCCATGTGCATTAGGATTAGCTACCCCTACCGCCGTAATGACTGGTACTGGTCGAGGTGCGGAAAATGGTATCTTAATCAAGTCAGCGGAAACGTTAGAAAAGGCATCCTATGCGAACACGGTAGTCCTTGACAAGACTGGCACAGTAACTGAAGGTAAACCTGAAGTCACAGACGTTTTACCTATCACGGTTAGCGAACTTGAACTATTAAAGTATGCGGTTTCCATCGAGAAACTTTCGCAACATCCATTAGCCAATGCCATCTGTGAAAAGGCTGAGGGTTTAAAAACCTATTCCGTAGAAGATTTTAAATCTCTAGTGGGCTACGGTTTGACTGGAACTATCAAAGGCAAGAAGATTTTAGGCGGAAACTCAAAACTTATGTTGGAAAATTCCATAGTGATTGACAAGGTATCCAATACGGTTGAAAAGCTCTCCGAGGAGGGCAAGACGGTCATATACTTCGCCTTGGACGGCGTATTGATAGGCTTATTAGCGTTGGCGGATATGGTCAAACCATCTAGTGTGGATGCGGTCACAGAGTTCAAAAACATGGGCATGGAGGTCATCCTATTGACTGGTGACAACGCTCAAACTGCTAACTATGTAGGCAAGTTAATCCAAGCGGACAGGGTCATCGCAGAGGTACTTCCACAGGACAAGGAACGAGTGGTTTCGGAACTAAAATCAGAGGGCAAGAGTGTCATAATGGTTGGCGACGGAATCAACGATGCACCGGCTCTAATCAGTGCAGATACGGGCATTTCATTGTGTTCAGGCACCGACATAGCCATGGACGTTGCAGACATAATCCTCATGAAAAACAGCCTACTGGACGGCGTGACGGCTATCCAACTTAGCAAAGCTGTGATGAAAAATGTAAAACAAAACCTATTTTGGGCATTCTTTTACAATGCAATCTCCATTCCAATCGCCTCAGGAGTTTTTTACCTTTCACTTGGCTTGAAGTTGAATCCAGTGGTGTCATCTATCGCCATGAGTTTTAGTTCAATCTTCGTAGTTACGAACGCTTTAAGGCTTAGAAAATTCAAGCCAACTTTCGATAACAAATACCATTATGAGGTTAAACAGTCTAAAAAGTCATCCGAAGACGTTGTGAAAAAGGTCATCCACATTGACGGAATGATGTGCAATCACTGTGTCAGCACGGTAACCAAGGTGTTAAATTCCATCGATGGAGTGGCTACTGTTGACGTAAGTTTGGAAAATAATTGTGCATACGTATCACTAAAAAAAGACATTGAAGACGAAATTTTTGTTAAAGCTATCAGTGAGGAAGATTTTGAAGTTACGTCGATAGAGTAAAGTTTTCTGTAATATTTTAGTCGGAGCGTCACGGCGTTCCGACTTTTTTATACATCTTTAGATATGTT
>CAZWRW010000232.1:0-2782 GCA_964636465.1 uncultured Ruminococcus sp.
TGTTACCTCAAGGGATTTTAAGTCCCTCGTGTCTGCCGATTTCACCACAGTGGCTTACAACGTTTAATATTATACCACAACATAAAATAAAAGTCAAGAGGTTTTTTGAAAAAAATCCGAAAAAATTTTTAAATAGAAATCATTCTAAACCTATTGACAAACTAGTATTTTAGGTGTATAATAACTACTATAATATGAATAGATGTTCATATATTGTTAGATATCAATACAAAAGAAGGTAGGTGCGGTCTTGAAAGACGTTGAAATCTTTACAGATGGTGCGTGTTCGGGAAATCCGGGGGCTGGTGGATATGGTGCTATACTAAGGTATAAAACCACCGAAAAAGAAATCTCAGGGGGAGAGCCTCACACCACCAACAACAGGATGGAACTCCTAGCAGTAATAGAGGCTCTTTCCATGTTGAAAGAACCTTGCAACGTAACTCTAACTACTGACAGCAAATACGTCGCTGATGCTATAAGCAAAGGTTGGTTAAAGTCATGGGTTTCAAGCGATTGGAAAAACGGCAAAGTTAAGAATATAGACCTATGGCAGAGACTACTCCCATTGTTGGATACTCATAGATTGAACATCGTGTGGGTTAAGGGACACAATGGACATCCTGAAAATGAACGTTGCGACCAACTCGCCGTTATGGAAAGAGATAAGTTCTAAACGTGGGGAAATACAACGTTCAGCCAAATTAGTCGATTATCTCAAAAATATACCATTGCAATATTGACTAGAAAGGTATATAATATATATACCACTGGTGAACTATACTCTAAGATTTCATCTAACGTTAGATTCCATGCTGTGCATGGCAAGTCCAAACTGAATAGACGTTAAAATCAAGAGATGATATAACGTATCTTTTCTATGTTAAGATATTATAAAAAGGAAGAAGGTTTTTATATTATGGAAAAAAGGTTCATATATGCAGACAACGCTGCTACTACTAAGGTTTCCGATGAGGTTTTGAATACTATGCTTCCATACTTTACAGAACACTATGGAAATCCATCTAGTATATATGAAAAAGGTAGGTATGCTCAAAAGTGCATAGAACAGGCTAGGGAAACCGTCGCCAACTGTCTAGGTTGTAAGCCTAACGAAATATTCTTTACAAGTTGTGGTTCTGAGTCGGATAACTGGGCTTTAAAATCCACTTGTGAGAAGTTAGCACCTAAGGGTAAAAAACACGTAATCACTTCCGTGTTTGAACACCATGCAATCCTACACACTTGCGAAGCATTGGAAAAACAAGGTTTCGAGGTTACTTACTTACCTATAGATGAGTACGGCTACGTAAATCCTCAAGATGTTGCAGATGCTATCCGTGAAGACACTGCCATAGTATCCATAATGTTTGCAAATAACGAAATAGGTACAATTCAGCCTATAGAAGAGATTGCAAAAATCTGTAAGGAGAAGAAGGTACTCTTCCATACTGATGCTGTACAGGCTGTCGGTCACGTAGATATTAACGTCAAAGAGATGGGCATAGATATGCTATCCCTATCAGGACATAAGATACACGCACAGAAAGGTGTCGGAGCATTGTATGTACGTAATGGTATCGTGCTACCGAACCTAATACACGGTGGTGGTCAAGAACGTAGCAGACGTGCAGGTACTGAAAACGTTCCAGCAATCATGGGACTAGCTAAGGCTATGGAGATAGCTTGTGCAAACATTCCAGATAGGATGTCAAAAATCGCAGAGAAGAGAAATCGTATCATTGATGGACTCTTAACCATTCCGAAGTCACGTCTAAACGGTGGCAGAGATAGACGTCTAGCAGGAAACATTAACGTTTCCATCGAGGGTGTAGAGGGTGAGAGCTTACTCCTAATGTTAGACCAGTTTGGAATCTGTGCATCTAGTGGTTCAGCTTGTACTTCAGGCTCATTAGACCCTAGCCATGTATTGTTAGCTTTAGGTCTAAAGCATGAGGTTGCTCACGGTTCGTTAAGAATCTCAATAGATGAGACTCTCACTGATGATGACGTAGACTACATCTTAGAGGTAGTTCCAAAGGTGGTAAAACGTCTTAGAGATATGTCCCCAGTTTGGGAGACTATGGTCAAAGAAGACCCATCTTTGAAATACTAGTTTAACACCGTTCAGTTTGTAAGCGTCCAACGTGTGTTATCATAAATTTTAAGTTTGAAAGGATTTGTTTTTATGCAATATAGTGAAAAGGTTATGGATCACTTTGCTAACCCTAGAAACGTTGGCGAAATAGAAAATGCCGATGCCATCGGTGAGGTTGGTAACGCTAAGTGTGGAGACATCATGAAGATGTATCTAAAGATAGATAACGGCATTATTACCGATGTTAAGTTCAAGACTTTCGGATGTGGTGCAGCAGTAGCGACATCATCAATGGCTACAGAATTGATTAAGGGTAAGCCAATCGAAGATGCTTTAAAGCTCACTAACAAGGCGGTAGTTGAGGCTCTCGATGGACTACCAGCAGTAAAGATACACTGTTCTGTACTTGCTGAACAAGCTATCAAGTCTGCACTATGGAACTACTACGAAAAGCAAGGTATTGACCCTAAGCCAATCGTAGGCGAAATTGGAGAGTGTGAACACTGCCACTAAAAATATAATACCATTCATCAAAAAGCGGAACGTCTCGAAAGATGTTCCGCTTTTGGCATATATATAAAATAACACGGCGTGGTGTTATGTAACTCCAGTTCAGCAATACAAAATCGTATTATAAATATATTATATGCAAATTCCGAAGTTATGTTAGTGGAAAGTTATACT
>CAZWRW010000233.1:0-2781 GCA_964636465.1 uncultured Ruminococcus sp.
TAAGCTTATAATTTTTTGAGCTTTTATAAATAATTATAAAGTTTATATATCAGTTTCCAAGATATAAAAGCAAAAATATACAAAAAGCTCTTGACAAACGCTAAAATATTGGCTATAATATTAAGTATGAAATACTCTTTTCCATGCTAAAGGTATGGGCAATTTATTTAAAATCGGAGGTAATTTGAATGGGATTTATGGATGCTATTAACTCTGCTAGTAAGGGTGCTAGTGACAAGGCTAAGACCATGTCAGAGTTAAGCTACTTAAAGAAAAAGGTTATGTATGAGGAAGAGAGAATCGTTGAAATCTTTGCAGACATAGGCAAGAGATACTACCTCGACCCTAATACAGACCCTGCAGAACTAAAGAAACTCTGTGACGATATCGAGATTAGGCGTAGAAGAATTAAGAAGATGAAGTTCGAGTACAACACTCTAAAGGGTTGCAAGATTTGCCCTAACTGCGGTGCTGAAGTAAACTCTAAATTCCAATTCTGTGGAAACTGTGGTGCTAACATCCCAGACCCTTCACTTGATGAAGATGACAACTCGGATATCAAGTTGAGTTACACCTATCAAATTGATTAGTGTTTTCTGTGAAAAACGCCTATCTTAAAGAATGGGCGTTTTTGTAATATAACTTGAATTTTAAACTTTAGTTAAATCTGCGGAACGTCATCCACGGCGTTCCGCAAAGTTACAAAATTTCTAATGATAATCAAAAATAAAAAAAGTCAAACTATTTGTAGGGGAGTGAAGTGCCGTTATGCAAAGGGCAGTTAAAGGCGATTGGCGTAGCGTCTTAGGCATAAAAGTTAAAGTCGCAGTGGATAGGTCTATGGGTATGCGTCAACGAATATACCAAGGGACATCATATAAGCTGTACTATGGTTACGTGGGTTTCGTTACGGACGACGGCGGTGTACAAGACGTATACATCTTAAATTTTGACGGCTCTGTACCTGCCTTTGATGGCGTGGTCTGTGCCGTAATAGAACGTAAAAATTGCACTCGTGACAAGTGGGTCGTGATACCTGAGGGAACTACGGCTTATGAACCTGACATCTTGTACTCTATACAGAATCAAGAGGGGAAATACTCATACAAGATGCACTGCTATTTTGAAAAGAGTTGTGGTAGTGTAATCTATGCACTTCAAGGGGGCGTGAGAAAGTACCTATTAGTCGAAAACGTCAGCGGACACATAGGCTTCCCAAAAGGTCACATTGAGTTTGCAGAATCCGAGAAAGACACCGCTATTAGAGAGGTTCTCGAAGAGACTAACCTAAAGATTGTCCTAGACAACGACTTTAGAAGTGAATACACACATACGATTAAAAACGGTGCTAAAAAGACTGACGTATACTTTAGCAGTAGAGTATACTTTTCAAAATCTTTTTCATATCGACGTGAAGAGATTTTGAACATCTTCCTGTTGCCGTTCGACCAAGCACTTAAAAAACTCAACCGTCCACAGGATATGATAGTCTTATTAGAACACTCACTGCGGTTTGGAAAGTAGGTGACATATTGGATAAACAACTAGTAGCCTTAGAATCTTGTGCAAAGTTGGAAAGTCTGTATCCGAATATCAGATGTTCTTTGGAGTATGAACATCCATATGAGCTGTTATTCGCTGTGATACTCTCCGCACAGTGTACCGATGCTAGAGTAAACTTAGTCACTGAAACTTTGTATAAAAAGTTTCCTACATTGGAGAGCTTTGCAAACTGTGACATTTCCGAATTAGAGGAGGCTATCAAGCCGTGCGGATTTTTCAGAAATAAGGCTAAGAACATCAGAGCGAGTGCAAACCTATTGTTAGAAAACTTCGGGGGAGAACTTCCAAACAACATGGAAGACTTGCTCACACTTGCTGGAGTGGGCAGGAAGACCGCCAACCTCATCATGGGGGATGTTTACGGCAAACCGGCTATAGTCACGGATACTCACTGTATTAGAATCACTAAGCGTTTAGGCTTGACCCAAAATACCGACCCAGTCAAGGTTGAACGAGATTTAATCCCATTGATACCACCAGAAAAATCTTCGGATTTTTGTCATAGATTAGTACAGTTCGGACGTGACATTTGCAAAGCTAGAAAACCACTCTGTGGGGTCTGTCCTTTGCAAGACATTTGCCCATCGTGTGAGTGTTAGTTTAAAGAGGTGATATTTTTTGACGAGTGTAGACTATATATTAATCGTGGTAACCTGTCTGTTGGGTATCGCCGATGTGGCGGTTATGGCTATCAATACCGAACCTAGTGGGGAATCTCCTAAAGATAAAGATAAAGAGAAAACTAAACACGTTAAGAAATAGGTTTCACAACATTCAATATACATAGGAGGGTTTTATGAACACTATATTTTGGGCGGTAGTCTTAGTAGTAGCCACCCTCGTGGAATTGGCTACCTTTCAGTTGGTGAGCATATGGTTTGCAATAGGTTCTTTGTTTGCGTTGGTGGCATCGTTGGTTTGGGACTTTCCACAACAGTTGACTGTGTTCATAGTCTCCTCTATGTTGCTATTGATATTAACAAGACCGATACTTAAAAAACGTCTCAAGACGGATTTTCAACCTACCAACCATGAGCTTAACGTCGGTAAGGTTGCAACGGTTATCGAAACCGTGGACGGTTCAAAGAATACTGGTAGGGTCAATTTGGACGGTATCGAATGGACTGCTCTCACGGAAACACCTGAGCCTATAGAAGTCGGTAGTAAGGTTATCGTGTTAAAGGTTGATGGCTCAAAGTTATGGGTCAAAAGATGTTA
>CAZWRW010000234.1:0-2772 GCA_964636465.1 uncultured Ruminococcus sp.
TCTTCCAGTGGTGGAACTCCGAGCTTTTTACGCATAACGATGGTAGTCCCTTTACCTACGATACTTTTGACCTTTAAGGTATCCATAAAGGCTTCCATGACGGCAAATCCTAAACCTGCTCTTTCGCCGTCGGTGTCGGTGGTGAACATGGGTTGCATAGCCTGTTCAACGTCCGCAATGCCACAACCCTTATCCGATATTTTTATGTACACCTCATCGTGGGATAAAACTTTAGCCACTATTTCGACATACCCATCACTATCCCTGTAGCCGTGTACTATTGAGTTCGTCACCGCCTCCGATACTGCCGTCCTAACGTCAGCCAATTCCGTGACCGTGGGATTCAACTGCACCATAAATGCAGATATTACGCTCCTAGCAAACCCCTCATTCTCCGAGAGTGCCGAAAACTTTAATTTCATTAGGTTCTTCAAAAAAACATCTCCTGACTTGTTAAAATAACGTGAGTTCGATGTAATTCCATGCGGTCGCATGGCGGAACGACGTGGGCGTCGTTCCCTACAAAAGAAATCACATATCTGTGGGATTTTGAAAATCCCATGTAGGGAACGGGCTGTGACCGTTCCTCAATTTTGCAACGCAAAATTGGTCTATCGAATTGGCGTTAAACTATGTTAGCGATTCGATTAATTCCCGAAAGCACCATGACTTTCTTAACACTAGAGTTTGCATTCACTATGCTGATGTTTTTCACTAACTTTGAACGCCCCATGATATACCCTATACCTGAACTATCCATAAAGGTTACGTTTTTTAAGTCCACAACCAGTGCATTTGGAGTGTGTTTCATAAGTGCTATGTCGGTTTCGTCACGGATGGGCTTTATAGAATGATGGTCAAGTTCCCCTGACATTGCTACGTGTAGAACGCCATCACGGATACTAAACTTTGCGGTCATATGTGGTTCACCTCATTAAACTTTAAGATTTCTCGATGACCCCCTAACTATACAGAAGTATCATCAACTAAGAATATTTTACACCCTCCCAAATGAATTTTATGTCGTTCTGTGTAGCTTTACCTACAAAAAAAAGAGGTATTTAAACCTCTTTTTTAATTTTTCTAAAAGTTTTCATTTAAGAGTTTTTGTTTAACATCCCAAAGGGGTTTGGAGAGGTCTACATAGTACTCATGCGGATTTTCAAAACGCTTTACCTCATCCCAAATGAGTTCAAGTTGACTAGAACAGTATCGTTTAATCTCCTCGATGTTTGGAGTTTCATACACACACTTACCATTTTGGAATATCGGAACTAATAACGGTTTTGCTGTGAAATTCGTGAGGGTTTTCTTCTTGTAGGTCTGCACTGGATGGAATATCGTGTAAGGTTTGGAATCGTCGATGGTTTCGTCGTGTAGCGTGATAACGTCCGCAATGGCTTTGCCCGTTTCGTTATCGAATAGACGGTAAACCATCTTAAAGGCTGGAGTCGTGACTTTTGTAGCGTTTTCGGAGAGCTTAATCTTTGGACAGAGTTCTCCGTCCTCCTCGATGGCTACCAACTTATACACCCCTCCAAACACTGGCTCGGATTTGGAAGTTATCAACCTTTCACCAACTCCGAAACTATCGACTTTTGCACCCTGTTCTAGCAAGTCTTTTATGATAAACTCATCTAATGAGTTCGATGCCACTATCTTGACCTCTTGCAACCCCTCGGAATCTAACATCTTACGAGCTTTCTTACTTAGATACGCTATATCACCGCTATCTATACGAATACCAAAGTTTGAATATCCTTGTGCTTTGAGTTCCTTAAACACCGTGATTGCGTTAGGTACTCCTGACTTTAACACGTTGTAAGTATCGACTAACAACGTACAAGCGTGAGGATACTGTTTTGCATAAGCTCTAAAGCTGTCAAGTTCAGTTGGAAAAGCCTGTATCCAACTGTGAGCCATCGTTCCTAGAGCCTTTACGTTGAACTCCCTATCTGCGAGAGTACACGCCGTTCCACAACATCCCCCAATATACGATGCCCTCGCTCCATAGATTGCTCCATCATACCCTTGAGCCCTACGTGAACCAAATTCCATGACTGGTCTACCTTGCGATGCACTGACGATTCTAACCGCTTTAGTGGTTATCAAGCTTTGATGGTTAATAGATAGTAACACCATAGTTTCTATAAACTGTGCCTGTATGATACTTCCTCTTACCGTGATGATGGGCTCATTTGGAAACACTGGAGTACCCTCTGGAACTGCCCAAACGTCGCAGGTGAACTTGAAATCTTTTAAGTATTTCAAATACTCCTCCGAAAAGATACCCCTTGAACGTAAATATTCTATGTCATCATCTGTGAAGTGTAGGTCTTTGATGTAGTCTATCAACTGTTCTAATCCTGAAACTATTGCATATCCAGAGTTGTCAGGACACTTCCTAAAGAACATATCGAATACGGCGACTTTATTTCCGTAGCCGTTCTGTAGGAATCCGTCACCCATGGTCATCTCGTAGAAGTCTACTAACATTGTAAGATTTCTCTTATCCATAAAAAACACCTCTTATATTGATTTTAAACATACGCTCGTTTGATATAATTCCATGCTGTTGCATGGCGGAACGACGTGGGCGTCGTTCCGTACAAAAAAATCACGTATATATGTGATTGATAATTTTTTGATTTTGATTTGACTTCGGCAAATTTAGAAATGGTCACAGCCCATTCCCTACATTATAGATTTTAGTCCACGATTCTACGAATTCAGTACACTTGCGACCGCCAAAATTCAATAAGATTTTAAACG
>CAZWRW010000235.1:0-2760 GCA_964636465.1 uncultured Ruminococcus sp.
GGGCTTTGACCGTTCCTTAGAATCACACGCAGTGTGATTGATTTTTTATTGATTTAAAAACACAAACATTGATTTGACTTCGTCAAATTTAGGAACGGTCACAGCCCGTTCCCTACATTGGATTACACCAACTCACCGAATACAGACCAGTTTCTAGATTGAGTTACCTTGACGTCCACAAACTGACCTATTAGAGACTTATCTCCTACAAACTCAACTATGATATATTCACTACTCTTGCCAGTGAGAACGCCCTCAGTTTTGCTTTCGCCACTGACCAAAACCCTTAGAGTTCTACCAACGAAACGCTTGTAAGACTTATCCGTGATGTCTCGTTGGACGGCTAAGAAGTCCCTCATGCGTTTGCCTTTGGTTTCGTCTGAGATTTTGTCATCTATTAGACTAGCCTTAGTTCCGCTACGCTTTGAATATATGAACGAATAGATGTTATCATACTTCACACGCTTGATTAGTTCCATAGTGCCTTGAAAATCCTCATCGGATTCGTTAGGAAAACCTATGATAATATCGGTAGTGAACGAGAAATCTTCACATTTGGAACGTGCATAGTCTATGATTTCAAGATACTTTTCTACAGTGTAACGTCTGTTCATAGCCTTTAAGATATCATTGCTACCGCACTGTACTGGCAAATGCAGATGTTTTCCGACTTTGTCACATTGTAGGATAGTATCTATCAATTCGGTGGTAGCATCCTTAGGGTGCGACGACATGAACCTTATGACGAACTCACCCTCTAGAGCGTTTAACTTTCTAAGTAGTTCAGGGAATGAGATTTCGTCCTCTAAATCATTGCCGTATGAGTTTACGTTCTGTCCAAGGAGCATAATCTCCTTGTACCCTTGAGATATCAACCCTTGAACCTCTTTAATGATGGTTTCGGACTTCCTAGAACGTTCACGACCACGCACATATGGCACTATACAGTACGTACAGAAGTTGTTACAACCATACATAATCGGTACGGAGGCGAAGATTTCACTATCACGAACTTGATTAAAACTTTCGTCTATGAAGTCGCCGTATTCGGTGATATCGAAGGCGTGTTTTTTGCCGTTTAGCACATCCCAAAGGAGTTTAGGGAACTTATCCATAGCAGAAGTACCGAAGACTATATCCACATAAGGGTACGATTGCCTAACCTTTTCAGCGACGTGTTGTTCTTGTGCCATGCATCCACTGAGACCTATAACCAAATCGGGATTGAGTTTCTTAAACCTTTTGATAGCACCTATCTGTCCGAAGACTCTGTCTTCAGCGTTTTCACGAACGGCACAGGTGTTGAACATTATCAAGTCAGCATTTTCGGGGGAATCCGTGAGACCGTAGCCCATTTGAGTCAACAGACCTTTAATCTTTTCGCCCTCTGAAAAGTTCAACTGACATCCGAACGTATGTACATACGCCATATACTGCCTACCTTTGGAAGTCACAACTTCTTTAACCTTTTGGATATACTCTTGCATTTAACTTTGAAATCCTTTCTAACTATTGATACCCTACAATTATAACACACTTTAAGGATTTTTACAACGTCTTTTTTGTGATAACTTTGTGACAACAGTAAATTTAAATATTTTGTAAATCTTGCATTTAAAGATTGATTTTTTTTCTAGAAACGGTCACAGCCAGTTCCCTACATATTGAACAAAAAAATTGTTTTTGAAAAATAAAAGTGTTGCATTTTACTAAGAAACATAGTATAATTAGATATAAGATAATATTATTGCTGTATTTGATTTACATTTTAGAAGGAGGTGAAACCAATCGTTGATGTATCAATGATTGGTAACAGTAATGCCTATAATTGTCGTTAAATCTAATTCAAATGGATTGTTACATGGAAGCATTGATGGCAAAAAAACTGGTTGTGGTATTAGATATAACTATAAGGATAATATTAGGAAATATTCTACTGGTGAGAGAATAGATGACTTAGTCCAAGCCATGAAAACTCTAAACTGTGAGAAGTGTCGTATAGTGTTATCTAATAAGATGATTAAAGAAGACAGAAAAGCCGAAAACAAACGTGAAAAAGAAGAAAAGAAACGTCTACAAGAGGCTATCAAAAGGGGAGAAATCAAGCTTGATAAAGATGGCAACCCTATCCTACCTGTAGTTGAAGAAACTCCTGTCGAAAAGGTTGAAGTCGAAACTGTACAGACTGAGCAACCACAAGAAGAAGTTCAACATCAACCTACTAAGATGGTGACGTTCCCATCTACTAAGATAGGTTTAAACTCGATGTCCCAAGAGGAAGTTTTAAGGTTTGCCGAACCTCAACCGGATGATGTTGCACCATCCAATGTGCATACAGCGGAGGTTCAAACCATCTCACAAGAGACTGCACCTACATCACAGTATGATGATGACATTTCACAGTTTATAGTAGACCCTCAAGAGATAAAAGCTCAAGAGCCAGAAGTAGAATCTACACCTAAGAAGAGACCTTTAGATGATATCAACAACATACTAGCCGACCTAGATGCTTTAATGTCAAGTATGTCCATACCATCCAAGCCACAAGAGACTCCAAAACATGAAGAAACATCACAGCCAACTACACCAGTGTTTGAAGAAGTTGAGGATATAGAAGTTCCTACACTCACAGCCGTTGAGACTGTAGAGGAGTCTGTAGTGGAAGAACAAACACCTGAAGAGTTAGAAGTAGAAGTTCCAGTATTAGAAGACCTCGAACCAGTAGAGGAAATCCAAGAAGAGGTTGAGGAGATTCCAACG
>CAZWRW010000236.1:0-2738 GCA_964636465.1 uncultured Ruminococcus sp.
CTACTAAGAGCATCTTGCCAAGTTGGGAGAGGTTCAAAACCTTTTTCAATCAATTTAGACTTATCTAAACGACTGTTAAAAGGTCTTTTTGCTCTAGATAGTCCATACTCTTGAGTAGTTACTGGAACGACTTTAGTACTCAATCCAGCTTGACGATATATCTCACAAGTGAAATCATACCATGAGATATATCCCCCCTCATTAGTTGCATGATAATAGCCATATTTTTCGGTTTCAATCATATCGACTAACAGACGAGCTAAATCATAAGTATATGTAGGAGTTCCAATTTGGTCATCTACCACACGTACAGTATCATGAGTTTTTCCAACGTTAAGCATAGTCTTAATGAAGTTCTTTCCGTTGATACCAAACACCCATGCAATACGCACGATAAAGTACTTATCTATATTAGATGTTACAGACAACTCACCATCAAGTTTAGATTGTCCGTAAACATTCAAAGGGGCATAATTTTTGCAATCAGGTTGCCAAGGTTCAGTGCCTTGACCATTGAAGACGTAATCAGTACTGATATAAACCATCTTACAATCCAACTCTTTGCAAACTTCTGCGATATTCTTAGTGCCGTCAACATTGACTTTTCTAACTTGCTCGATGTTGTCTTCTGCTAAATCCACAGCAGTCCAAGCAGAGCAGTGTACTACTGCATCAGGATTTATATCCTTGATAACTCTTTCAACTGAAGATTTGTCAGTGATATCAAGCTGAACATAAGGCACATTGTCGAATGGCGATTTTTCTATAATATCACTACCGATAGCATCATAATTACGCTTTAGTAGTTCATTGATAACATCATAACCGAGTTGTCCACCAACTCCAGTGACTAATACTTTCATATCCAAACTCCTTCGATTATCTGTTACTATACATCTTTTCATAGTAGTTCTGGTACTCTCCACTAATGATAGTTTCCCACCACTCACGATTTTCTAAGTACCACTTGATAGTTTTCTTAATACCATCTGCGAACTTAGTTTCGGGTAGCCAACCCAACTCATTATGAATCTTAGTAGGGTCTATAGCATAACGCATATCGTGACCTTTACGGTCTGTAACGTATGTGATTAGACTTTCAGGCTTATTCAACTCTTTGCAAATCAACTTAACTATGTCGATATTACGCATTTCATTGTGTCCACCTATGTTATAGACTTCTCCAACTCTACCATTATGTATGATTAAATCTATAGCCTTACAATGGTCTTCAACATATAGCCAATCCCTAACGTTGATACCTTCACCATACACTGGAAGAGGCTTATCGTTTAGAGCATTAGCAATCATTAAAGGAATTAACTTTTCTGGGAAATGATAAGGTCCATAGTTGTTTGAACATCTTGAGATGGTAACAGGTAAACCATACGTTCTATTGTAAGCGAGTACTAACAAATCAGCACTAGCCTTTGAACTACTATATGGCGAACTCGTATGTATTGGAGTCTCTTCAGTAAAGAATAGGTCAGGTCTATCTAGAGGTAAGTCCCCATAGACTTCATCTGTAGATACTTGATGATACCTCTTGATACCATACTTTCTACAAGCATCCATTAGAACGGAAGTTCCAATTATATTAGTCTCTAAGAAGATACTTGGATTTTCAATAGAACGGTCTACGTGACTCTCTGCTGCAAAGTTTACAACCATATCAGGAGTTTCTTCCTCAAAGAGTTTATAAACTGCCTCACGATTACAGATATCAGCCTTTACAAACCTAAAGTTAGGATTATCCATAACAGGCTCTAAAGTTGATAGGTTTCCAGCATAGGTCAACTTATCTAAGCAGACTATTCTATAATCAGGATACTTGTTTAACATATAAAATACAAAGTTTGAGCCTATAAATCCAGCCCCACCAGTAACGATAATATTCATACCAAAAAATCCTCCAACTATCTTAACGTATCAATATACTTGCCATCCAAAACATCCTTTAGATATTGACCATATTGATTCTTCTTCAATACCTCATAGACTTTTAAAACATCCTCTTTGGTAATCCAACCGTTAAGATATGCTATCTCTTCAAGACAAGCTATCTTTCTATGTTGATGAGTTTCGATAGTCTTAACGAAGTTGGTGGCATCCACTAAACTTTCGTGAGTACCAGTATCGAGCCAAGTAAATCCTTGACCTAACAACTCAACGTTCAACTCGTTGAGTTCTAAATATATTCTATTTAAATCAGTGATTTCTAACTCTCCACGAGCTGATGGCTTTAGATTTTTAGCAAACTCAACAACTCTATTATCATAGAAGTACAAACCCGTTACACAATAATTGCTCTTAGGTTTAGATGGCTTCTCTTCAATAGATATCGCTTTTCCATTGTTATCAAATTCAACTATACCAAAACGTTCGGGGTCATCAACATAATATCCAAAGACTGTTGCCCCATTGCCGTTTTGAGCATTTTGAACTGCCTTCTTTAAGCGTCTGTTCAATCCATTTCCAGCAAAGATATTATCCCCTAGAACCATGGCAACTGTATTATTCCCGATAAATTCCTCTCCGATTATAAATGCTTGAGCTAATCCATCTGGTGACGGTTGAACTGCATAAGTCAATCTAACACCAAACTGATTGCCATCGCCTAATAAATCCTTAAAGCGTGGAACATCCTGTGGTGTGGATATGATTAAAATATCTCTAATACCAGCATTCATCAATACTGACATTGGATAGTATATCATTGGCTTATCGTAAATAGGAAG
>CAZWRW010000237.1:0-2735 GCA_964636465.1 uncultured Ruminococcus sp.
ACGGGGACATCCCATGATGGAATCCCCCCGTTAATATTACGATACTAAAAACCTATATGTTTACGCTAAATCGAAAAGTTCTTGTTGGAAAGTAGAGTAGTCTGTTCTGCCATCCTTTAGGAACTTTATCGCTGTGGATGGGTGACTATTCAACACGCCTGTTAGTAGGTATGGGATATCATAACCCCAACTGTAGTTTTTCTTCATATCTAGCATATGCTTGGATACGAAATCCATAACAGGTGCAAGGTTGTAGTTAGGATTTCTCAAGAAACCTAATAGGCTTTCCATGAAACAGTTACCGGCACCTCTGCCCATGCCACAGACTGTAGCATCTAGATAACTTGCACCATTAGTCAAAGCCTCGATAGTACTAGCAAATGCTAACTGTTGGTTGTTGTGTGCGTGGATACCTATCTTCTTACCGCTCTTTTCAGCCATGTTTACGTAAGTATCGGTCAATCTACGAATCTGTTCTGGGTAGAATGCTCCGAAACTATCTACTAGGTAGATGATATCAACACTAGAACTACATAGCTCATTTAGACAGTTTTGAATGTCCTCATCGCTAACCTTTGAAACCGCCATGATGTTTACTGAAACTTCATAACCTTTATTCTTAGCATCCTCAATCATGTCTATAGCTGTTGGAATTTGATGTGCATACGTTGCAACTCTAACTAGGTCGATTACGCTATCTTTCTTAGCGATAACATCCTTTTTGTAGTCAGTTCTGCCAACGTCGGTCATAACTGAGATTTTCAAGTCAGTGTTGTTTTCGCCAACGATAGCTCGAATGTCTTCCTCATTACAGAACTTCCACTTGCCGAAATCGTCTACATTGAAGATGGTCTTGTCAGCCTTGTAACCGAACTCCATATAATCTACACCAGCCTTGATGTTGGTGTTGTATAAGTCCTTAACGAACTCATCACTAAATGCGAAGTTGTTTACTAGACCGCCATCTCTAAGTGTAGCGTCTAAAACCTTGATATCAGGTCTGTATGATACTAAAGTACCCTTTTCCATAATAAAAACCTCCAAAATGTTAAATATACGCCATTAGCGTTATGTTTCACTTTAAAACCACATGACTTTAAAGTGATAAAGTGTTTAATCACAAATATAACAGTCTCCAAGCACTGGAGACTATCATATTATAACTCAAAATTTACGGTTTGTCAATACGTTTTTATAAAATTTTTTTAAGTCATGTTAAGGTAGTCTTGAAAAGTATCGTGTTTCATTTGTAGGATGTCCAAAACGTCGGTGTTGCCGTCGTCGTTTATGTCATTGGATAGGCTACCGTAATTAAGCACATGACACTTAATAGATAACACATCCTCAGCAGAGTAGGCACTCACCAACATAGGCACAGATAATACTATGGATAAGCCTAAAAATACTCCTAAAACTTTTTTCATGTTTTGTTAAACCTCCAGTTGTATATGTTTTGTATGAAACGGACTATGACCGTTTCGCAATTCGGCGAAGCCAAATTGAATTATCGAATGGGTGTTTTACCACATCTTTTGTGAATTATCAAGGAACATCGCAAACCCCGTGATGTGCAGGTTCTCTAGCTTAGAGCCGTTAAGCAAGGCGTTATTGATAGCAGAATACATACTACTACAACTTATAGCCGATTGCACTCTATCTGAAGAAGTTGCACCACTATATATATGGTCTTTGATAGTATCCTCTATGTAGCCATAAGAACGTACCTGCGAAGTGCGTATATCAATAGGTTGATTGTCCGTTCCAATTAGCGTGATTTTGTCATCAACTTGATTTTCAAACTTTAAAGCCAACTTGCAATATATCTCAGGTATGAAAGTGGTCAGTTCTCTAGTCAAATCGATGTTGTTAGTAACCTTGAATACCTTACTGTTGATAGCTTCATAATCTTCTTGAGAATGAATGTTCTCAAATAGTGGCAATACTTGCTCAGTATATGACACTATATCCTTTTTAGAAAATGGTGCTTGTCTATATGTAGAATCATCTTGGATTAGTAGTATATACTGCTTTTCTGTATGATAATCTTTTTGGTTACTCCACGATTTGACATACTCTTCTAGTGGTTTGGCTAAGCTCAAAGATAGGTCATTATTCAACCTAGCCTCACAGATAGACTTTCCATTGTATACACTTACGAACAGTTTCAACCAGTAGAACTTCTTCGTGCCTAGATACTCTGGAACGATATTTTCAACCAAACTCCAAAGTGATTTATGTTGTGGATTCTCAACACCACCATATAACACGTTATCTAAACAGTTCTTATGGAAGATGTGTTTCTCTCCTAAAAAGTTACTCTCCACGGATTGCTTCTTTTCACACGTAAATGTTGATACTATACTCATTAACACGTTCATGCAGAACTTGTCCGTAGCATCTAGGATGGCACTATCTTCGGTCTTCCCTACTCCTGCGACACTCTCTATCAGTTCGGTATCGAAATCTTTGTGCATTACTATGAATATCATTTGCACCGTGTAGATACCTCTATTTTGATTGATGTTAGCTATCTCAACTTGTATAGTTAGTTCCTCGTTGTCAAAAGACATTACATCTTTGCTGGTGTCCAGTTGGTATATGTTATAGGATAGCTTACCATCCTTTAGAGAAGTCTCTTTGTGTTTGGATTGTATATACTTTAAAACGTCGATGTTGTTCATTAAAAATCACCTCTAATATTATTTATATAGGGAACGTCCGAGAACGTTCCCTAC
>CAZWRW010000238.1:0-2734 GCA_964636465.1 uncultured Ruminococcus sp.
GGAGGGTATTTGAATCTTAATCATATTAAAAACACCTTTATTTTTATAATATGTTTTTTACGCCGATTCGATAACTTTAATAAAAATAAACTTCAAACTACCAAATCGGCATAGAATTACTGGATGTCAAGCACTGGAATCTTAGAAACGATATTTCCACCGTTCTCTGTGATACTTACACACAATTCATCAGACTTGTCCATGCTCATAGGTTCAGTGATGAATACTAAGTAGTCGTCATCATTAGCGATTACTGTAGCACCCTCAGGAAGTAGAGAAGTATCACCCTTGATACGGAAATACATCTGTGATACGAAGTCACCATAGTGTGCAATGAAGTCGGTGTTGTCGCTGTCTTCCCAATGTTGAGATAGTACAGTCTCACTGTGTTGTACTTCGTTGATGATATCACCTAATACGGCACTTGCAGTAGGTAGTTTACCAGCACCACGTCCATAGAATAGAGTCTTATCGATACCGTTACCGCAAACCATTACAGCGTTGAACACGTCATCAACGTGAGAGATTAGGTTGCTATCACTAACGAGCATTGGGCATACTAATGGAATGATTCTGCCGTCTTCTAACTTCTTGACGTAAGCTATCAACTTGATAGCACCGCCCCATTGCTTAACGTACTTAACGTCCTCTAGTTGTATATCTGTGATACCCTTAGTGTATACGCTATCAGGATATACGTGCTTACCATATACCAAAGATGAGATGATACAAATCTTTCTACAAGCGTCTTCGCCTTCCACATCAGCGGTAGGGTCTTTTTCGGCGTAACCGAGCTTTTGAGCCATAGCTAAAGCTGTGCCAAATTCCATGTTTTCGTTAATCATCTTGGTTAGAATGAAGTTTGTAGTACCATTCAAGATACCTGCAACTTCTGTGATTTCGTTGGCTGCTAGACACTTATGTAATGGTCTAATGATAGGAATAGCACCACCAACACTAGCCTCAAAGAAAAAGTTACAGTTGTGTGCTTTAGCGACCTTTAGAAGTTCAGCACCTTTTTCAGCTACCAACTGCTTGTTTGAAGTTGATACACTCTTACCCTTTTCCAAACAAGCCTTAACGAACTCGTATGCTGGACGAACTCCACCCATACATTCAGCTACGGCGGTAACCTCGTCGTCGGCTAGGATGGTTTCTATACTCTTTACGAACTTGTCTGCGTAAGGGCTATCTGGGAACTCTCTAATGTCGAGGATGTACTTAATATCCATAGGCTGACCAGCCTTAGAAACTATCTTTTCCTTGTTGGTGTAGAAAAGTTCAACCACTCCAGAGCCTACCACACCATAACCGAGTACCGCAAATTTTGACATAATTGTTATAACCTCCAAATTTAATAGTTAAACGCTAGTTTGAGTCGCTTAAACCTACGCTAATTCGATATATCGAAATGGCGTTCCATACAAAATATTAAATATCAACGTTTAACGCAAACTCGATATTTTAACAAAATCATCAAGGTATATCGAATTGACGTTATCTATGATTCTCAAACTGCGTGTATTTAACGCAAATCCGATGAAATTCCAAGCTACTTTGTAACATAAAATTGGATTATCGAACTAACGTTATTTAAACCCACACCTGATAGAATTTCCTAGTATGCGGGGAATAATAGTCTTACTAGAATATTCTATCATACTTTTGTGAATATGTCAATCTATTTTTCACTTTGGCAAGGTCAAAATGTTCACTGGGCAGTATTTTCAAGTAGTATGTCAAGGAGTTTATCGCAACCGTTGTGCCTGAGATGTAAGCCATCGGGTTCGTAGTACTCTTTGAGAAGTTGACCATCTTCATCAAACCATTGTGAATAAGCATCCACATAGTAGACACCTCGCTGTGTGCAGAGTGAGTACAACTTTGTGTTAAACTTCGTGATACGTTCGTTATTAAGCTTGTACTTACAATGGTCTGTTACTGGCGTGATAGATATCACATACAGTGTGGTATTAGGGAGGGTTGTCTGTATACTGTCTAGGAACTCTCCGTAATACTTTAAGATTTTCTCATCCTCTGAAGATGACGAACTATCTAGACTATTTGACCCCAACAGGATATAAATCTTATTAGCGTTGGTCTTTTGAAGAGCCTCCAAAGCGGTCATGTTGCCGTAGTATGTATTAAAAGGCGTATCTAATATTTTTCTCGGTGATATGCCTATCTTAGCGATTACGGCACTCTCATCGAGGATTAAGTATCCGCTTAAACTTTTTATGATAGAATCCCCTACGAAAACACAATCATTGAAGTAATCCATATCTTTTTTAGGTTGAGGTTCGAAGTTGTCAGGAGCTATTATCACGTTGTTCGGCGTGGTAGTAGTAGATTCAGTTTCAGTAGTTGTCGTGGTAGTGGTGTCAGTAGTTGTGACCGTGGTCGTTACGGTGGTAGTCGTGATACCCGTAGTAGTTTGAAATACACCTACTAAGTTATTGTTTTCATCATAGTAGAAACTGATAGGTGCTTGAGTTTCTTTAGCAGGTTCTATGTAAGGTCTAGTATGTTGCACTGTGGTCTGTGTTAGCTCCTCTGGATGACTTTCACCCACAACGGATGCTGTTTGAGTACCTCCACAACTTGCAAGTAGGCTCACTGCCAATACTGCTAATGTTAAAGTTTTCTTTTTCATGCGAACTCCTCTTAAAATAAATCCATTTGATACCCTTAAAGTTTTAAAATCCTTTGTAGGGAACGGGCTGTGACCGTTCCT
>CAZWRW010000239.1:0-2726 GCA_964636465.1 uncultured Ruminococcus sp.
GTAGAGGCTATGCGTAAAGAGGGTATCACTAAGAGTGATATCGGTAGAGATGGGTTCTTGGAACGTGCTTGGGCTTGGAAAGCTAAGTTCGGTGGTCGTATAGTAGAACAGCTCAAAAAGTTGGGATGTTCCTGTGATTGGTCTAGGGAACGTTTCACCATGGACGAGGGTTGCAACAAGGCGGTTAAAGAGGTCTTCGTAAACCTATACAACAAAGGATTAATCTATCGTGGTGAGAGGATTATCAACTGGTGTCCTAAGTGTTTAACTTCCATCTCTGATGCTGAAGTCACTTATGAAGAACAAGCCGGTCACTTCTGGCATTTGAGATATCAAATCAAGGGTACAGACCAGTACGTGAACCTCGCTACTACCAGACCTGAAACCCTCCTCGGAGATACCGCAATAGCAGTAAATCCTAAAGATGACCGTTACAAAGATATCGTAGGCAAGATGGTTATACTACCTATCGTACATAGAGAGATTCCAGTAGTAGCCGACGATTACGTTGAAATGGACTTCGGAACAGGTGTAGTTAAGATTACTCCTGCTCACGACCCTAACGACTTTGAAGTAGGTCTAAGACACAACTTACCAGTAATCAACGTCATGACTGACGACGCAAAAATCATTGAGGATTATCCAGCGTATGCAGGTCTAGACCGTTATGAAGCTCGTAAAAAGATAGTAGAAGACCTCGAAAAAGAAGGAGCTTTAGTCAAGGTTGAGGACTATTCACATAACGTAGGCACTTGTTACAGATGTGGTTCTACTGTTGAGCCAAGAGTATCAAAGCAATGGTTCGTAAAGATGAAACCTCTAGCACAACCTGCTATAGATGCAGTCAAGAACGGTGAGACTAAGTTCATACCTGAACGTTTTGACAAGGTATATTTCCACTGGTTAGAGAACATCCGTGACTGGTGTATATCTAGACAGCTTTGGTGGGGTCATCAAATACCAGCATTCTACTGTGATGACTGTGGCGAAATGTCCGTAACTAAGGAGACTACTTGTAACTGTCCAAAGTGTGGCAAGGCTATGAGACAAGACCCTGATACTCTAGATACTTGGTTCAGTTCTGCATTGTGGCCATTTTCAACTTTAGGTTGGCCTGACAAAACCGAAGATTTAGAATACTTCTATCCAACCAACACGCTAGTTACTGGTTATGATATTATACCATTTTGGGTTATGCGTATGATGTTCAGCGGTATTGAACATACTGGTCAAGTACCTTTTGATACTGTATTAATCCATGGACTAGTTAGAGACGAACTAGGTAGAAAGATGTCAAAATCTTTAGGCAACGGTGTAGACCCTCTTGAAGTCATCGCTGAATACGGTGCGGATGCTCTAAGGTTGATGTTGGTGACTGGTAACTCTCCTGGTAACGATATGCGTTACATTCCTAAGAAAGTTGAATCTTCTAGGAACTTCGCTAACAAGCTTTGGAACGCCTCACGTTACATTATGATGAACCTCCCTGAAGATTTCGAGTATACTGGACTACCTCAAAACTTAAACATAGAGGATAAGTGGATAGTATCCAAGTTTAACACTCTAGCCAAGGAAGTCAACGAAAACTTAGAAAAGTTTGAGTTAGGTATCGCAGTAGGCAAGGTTTACGATTTCATTTGGGATGTGTTCTGTGACTGGTATATCGAACTTACTAAGCCACGTATCATGGCAGGTGGAGAGACCAAGACTACAGCTCAAAACGTTCTCGTTTGGACTATGAGCGGTATGTTGAAACTTTTACATCCATTTATGCCATACATCACCGAAGAGATTTGGCAAGTACTCAATGATGAGAAGTCAGCTATCATGTTAGAGAAGTTCCCAACCTATGACGATAGCCTAAACTTCATTGAAGAGGAAAAATCTTTTGAAAAGGTTGTATCAGCAATCAAGGGCATTAGAAATCAACGTACAGAGATGAACATCCCACCAAGCAAGAAAGCACAGGTATTTATCGAAACTGAAAACGTTGAACTCTTCAAGAGTTGCGGAATGTTCTTTGAAAAGATGGCTTTTGCCTCTGAAGTTCACGTAGATACTCAGGTATCCTTACAGGATAGCGTAACCATAGTAGCAGACGGTTCAAGATGCTTTATTCCAATGAACGAGCTAATCGACAAGGAAAAAGAGTTAGCACGTCTCAACAAGGAAAAGGCTAAGGTTCAAAAGGATATAGACTTCTCTAGCAACAAGTTGAACAATCAAGGTTTCTTGGCGAAAGCTCCACAGCAACAGGTTGACAACGAAAAACAGAAACTCGCTAAGGCTCAGGAAAAGATGGACATGATTAACAAGTCCATTGAAGCGTTGAAGTAGTTTCAAGGTATATAAAAGATAGATGTAAGGAACGTCAGTTTTGGCGTTCCTTATAGTTTTTATTAAAGGATATTCAACAATACGATTCAGTGCAAAGACATATATAACGTTTAAGTTACATCGAATATTTTGTGCAGATTTCACAAACTTTAAAAAACCTCTTGACTTTTCAAACCCTATGTGGTATACTAAATAAGTCGATTGGACATGGAAAGATGGCTGAGCTGGTCTAAGGCGCACGACTGGAACTCGTGTATACGTTAATAGCGTATCGAGGGTTCGAATCCCTCTCTTTCCGCTTGATAAAACCTCGTAGCTGTTTGGTTACGAGGATTTTTTTGTTTTATTTTCAACACGAAATGCAACATAAAATGCACACGAATTGCACA
>CAZWRW010000240.1:0-2717 GCA_964636465.1 uncultured Ruminococcus sp.
CTTTGTAGTGGTTTCGGAAGAGCCTATCATACAGCCACAAGAACCAGTGGTTGAAGTCGAACCAGTTGAAGAGGTAGTAACACCTATCATTCAAGAGGAAGAAAAGGTTACTCCTCCACCTGTAGTAGAGCCTACTCCACAGCCTGTGGTAGAAGTTCCTGAGCCTGTAGTAGAACCTGTACAAGAGACTCCTCGTAAACGTAAGGTTGTCGAAGAGGACGAAGATTTAAAAGCTATCTTAGAAATTTTGGATAGTAACTATTAATCTTATTCCAAAAAATTCAGCTTGACAACGTAAAAAGTTTATGTTATAATCTTAATAATGAATATTTTTAGGGATAGGGTACACCACTGCGGGTGTAACCCTATTTCTGTTTATTTGAGAGTTAATTTCTGCTATTCAAATAATTTTATGTGCCAAAGGCAAATTTGAATCATAAATATAAAGAGGTGAAAAACATGGTAGTAAACGGCGAGAGCTTAAAACTCGAAGAGCCTACAAACGTCAAGGATTTCTTGACCGCCAACGGCTACGACTGCACCAAAGTGGCTGTAGAACGTAATGGGGATATCATCCCAAAGGCGACATTTTCGGAGGTTCTCCTCTATGATGAGGACACCATCGAAGTGGTGCGTTTCGTGGGTGGAGGTTGATTAGTTATCAATCAATAATCAATGTGATTTTTTTGTGGGAACGTCCCCACGGCGTTCCGATGTGATACGAAAGGAAGTTTTTAAGATGAGCAATCAAGAAGATAAGTTGATTTTAGGCAAACATGAGTTTAACTCTAGATTTATTTTAGGTTCAGGAAAGTTTTCATTGAACCTAATACAACAGGTAGTCGAAAACGCTAACGTCGATATAGTTACGTTGGCTCTCAGACGTGCTAACTCTATGGATACAGAAAACATCTTGGACTACATACCTAAGAACGTTTCAATATTGCCTAACACTTCAGGAGCTAGAAACCATGAAGAGGCTGTAAGAATCGCTAGACTTTCTAGAGAACTAGGTTGTGGCGATATGGTAAAAGTCGAGATTATGACAGATACTAAGTATCTACTACCTAACAACTACGAAACCATCAAAGCTACAGAAATCCTTGCAAATGAGGGATTCACTGTACTACCTTACATGATGCCTGACTTAAACGTCGCTAGAGACCTTCAAAATGCAGGTGCTAGTGCTGTTATGCCTTTAGCCTCTCCTATAGGTAGTAATAGAGGTCTATCCAACAAGGACATCATACAGATACTCATAAATGAGATAGACTTGCCTATCATCGTGGACGCTGGTATAGGTAAGCCATCACAAGCGTGTGAGTGCATGGAGATGGGTGCTAGTGCTGTAATGTGTAATACTGCTGTAGCTACTGCCGGTAACATCGGGGTGATGGCTAAGGCTTTTGCATTGGCTGTGGAAAGTGGTAGATTAGCTTACCTATCCGGTACTGGTAGAGTTCTTGAAACTGCTGAGGCTTCCAGTCCATTGACTGATTTTATTCGTTAAGGTGGTGTTACTATGTCAGTAAAAGATAGGTTCAATCATATGGAGTATCAAGAGGGCATGGATGAGATACAGTCCGACATTATGGACAGAATCATCGAGCTTACTAAACAGTATGACTACTCCAAATACACCAAAGAGGACGTATTAAAAGCTCTAAGTAAAGATGTCCTCTCACTAGAAGATTTCGGAGCTTTGTTATCACCTGTGGCTACGGATATGCTAGAGCCTATGGCTCAACGTGCTAAACGTGAAACAGCTAAACACTTCGGAAATAGTGTTAGTATCTTCACACCGTTGTATATTGCTAACTATTGCGAAAATGAATGTGTATACTGTGGTCTAAACTGTAAGAACAGAATCAAGCGTGGTATGCTAACTCTCGAACAGATAGACCTAGAGATGCAAAACATCGCAAGTACAGGTTTAAGAGACATCCTACTACTCACTGGAGAATGTCGTCACAAATCCGATGTGGACTACATTGGCGAGGCTGTCAAGATTGCTAAGAAGTATTTTACATCTATCAGCATAGAGGTGTACCCTCTAAATGTGGATGAGTACAAGTATCTTCAAGAGTGCGGTGCGGATTTTGTATGTGTATATCAAGAGACTTACGACCCTGTAAGGTATGAACAGGTACATCTAAGTGGTTCTAAGAGGTGTTATCCATATAGGGTGAACGCTCACGAGAGGGCTTTGCTTGGTGGTATGCGTGGTGTATCTTTTGGAGCGTTGCTCGGTCTTAGCGACTTTAGAAAAGATGCGTTCTCTGCAGGAGTACACGCCATGTTAATCCAAAAGAAGTACCCTCACGCTGAGATTTCATTCTCATTCCCACGTTTGAGACCTTACAAAAATAATGCCGACAACAACTCCAACGATGTCCACGAAAAACAACTCCTACAGATTATGTTGGCATACAGAATCTTTATGCCTTATGCAGGTATCACGATTTCCACTCGTGAACGTGACGGCTTTAGAGACAACGTAATCGGATTGTGTGCTACGAAGATTTCCGCTGGTGTTAAGGTATCTGTTGGCGGTCACGGTGAGGACGCAGAGGGCGACGAACAGTTTGAAATCTCCGACCCACGTTCAGTGGATGAGGTTTGTCAAGCGGTAGTGGCTCACGGATTACAGCCAGTCTTTACGGATTACATCAGGACGAACTAGTTATATTAACAAATAACAAAACGGAACGTATCAA
>CAZWRW010000241.1:0-2709 GCA_964636465.1 uncultured Ruminococcus sp.
TAGCGGTATCCACATAGAAACTAGGCTTTGAATGGTGTCTGCTCTTAAACTTTGGATGTTTGGCTAAACCTTTAAAAAACTTTTCAAAAGCTTCACAACAGTCAATAATAGCCTGTTTGGTAACGTTGTTGCTATAATCATTAAGCCATAGATATTCATTTTGAGTTTTAAGTTGTGTGAAAAGTTTTCTTAAATCATAATGGCTGATAAACTTTCTACCGTTCTTATAGTTCTTAATTTGATAATTCAACGCCCAATTGTATGCAAACCTCGCAACACCAGCATTTTGAAATAGTTTAGTCTGTTGCTTATTGTTAGGACAAAGTCGAACCTTAACGCTTCTAATCATATTTATCACCACCTTGAATATATTATAAAATATTTAATGGCAATAATCAAGATTTAAAGTCAACAGATGGTTATAACTTTTTATAAGTTTTCTTTAACCGTTACTAGCCTCCAAAACGTCTACTTCTTTTAGAGAAGTCTATCAAAGCTTTATTAAGTTCTTCCCTATTGAAGTCAGGCCAAAATACGTCAGTGAAGTAAAACTCAGCATAAGCACACTGCCATAGCAAGAAGTTTGAAATTCTGTATTCGCCACTGGTACGCACCAATAAATCCACAGGTGGTGCATGAAGTGTGTAGAGTTCTCTTTCGAAACTGTCTTCGGTTATGTCGTCCACAGTGAGTTCTCCGGACTGTACCTTACTACAGATACCCTTACACGCATGGACTATATCATCACGACCGCCATAGTTTACCGCCATGAGTACTGTCATCTTGTCAAAGTGTTTGGAGTCCTCCTCTAATGAAATCATAGCCTCTCTGATATCATCAGGAAACATAGCCTTGTCGCCTAAGAACATGAACCTAATCTCTTGTTTGAAGTAGTTTCTAGCATCTGCGATGTACTGTTTAAACAGCACCATCAAAGCGGAAACTTCTTCTTTAGAACGTTTCCAGTTCTCCGTGGAAAATGCGTAGAACGAAATATATTTGATACCTATCTCTCTGCAATAAGTGACGATATCTTTAAAGTTCTTAGCACCCTCTTTATGACCGAAAGTCCTAGGCATTAGACGTTTCTTAGCCCATCTTCCGTTGCCGTCCATTATGAAAGCTACGTGTGTAGGCAAGTTTTCAGGTAGAGTACTCTCCATAGGAACGTTGTTTTTTATGATTGCCATATTGTAACCTTTCTCTTAAATTTTTTATACGGAACGCCAAGCCTAATGGCGTTCCGTGTATAGTTGTATGAATATATAGTCTTATAGGCTCATGACTTCCTTTTCCTTAACGGATACCATATCGTCAACGTCCTTACAGAAGTCGTCAGTAAGCTTTTGAACGTCCTTTTCAGCAGACTTAACGTCATCTTCTGTGATGATGTTGTCTTTCTTCATCTTCTTAATCTTATCTAGAGCGTCACGCCTTGCGTTCCTGATGTTTACCTTAGCCTCTTCACCGTACTTCTTGATATCCTTGCAAAGTTCCTTACGCTTTTCTTCTGTGAGCTGTGGGAACACTAGACGGATTACACTGCCATCATTAGTTGGGTTTATGCCTATATCGGACTTTTGAATAGCTTTCTCTATTGCGTGTAGGATGGACTTATCAAAAGGTGTGATAGCTAGTATTCTAGCCTCTGCCACTGAAACGGATGCTAACTGGTTGATAGGCATACTAGCACCATAATAGTCTACAGTAACCTTGTTCAACACAGCAGGATTCGCTCTACCCGCCTTGATTTCCTTATACTCTTTCTCAAGACTGTCGATAGTTTTCTGCATTTTAGCCTTAGCGTTTTTAATCTGTTCTTTCATAAATTTTAGACCACTGTCTCTTGATGGACAGCTTTTCCTTTCTCAAAAAAATTAACTTGGGATTATGTAAAGGTTACTCTTTAACCACTGTACCTATGCTATCATCGAATAGAGCATTGTAGATGTTTTCAGGGTTGCTCATATCGAATACGAGTATAGGTAGGTGCTGTTCACGACAAAGTGTAACAGCAGTTATATCCATAACGGCGAGTTGTTTTTCGATAACCTCACTAAAAGTGAGTTCTTTAAACTTTACAGCATCTGAATACTTGTTAGGGTCTTTGTCGTATACGCCATCGACCATGGTAGCCTTAAAGAAGATATCGGCTTCAATCTCGATACCCCTAATAGCTGAGGCTGTATCCGTTGAAAAGAATGGGTTTCCTGAACCGCCCACAAATATGACTACCTTGCCTTCTTCAAGGTGACTGACTGCTTTTTCTTTAGTGTAATACTCTGCTACTTTTTCCATAGGGAATGCAGATTGAACTCTACACTCTAGACCGTGACGTTTCAAGCTATCCGATAGAACTAAACCATTCATAGCGGTAGCCAACATACCTACGTTATCAGCGATGGCTCTATCCATATTCTCACTGGAACGACCACGCCAAAAGTTTCCGCCACCTACTACTATTCCAACTTGGACTCCTACGTCCACACACTTCTTAACTACACTAGCGATATTATCAAGAATATCGTTATCAAAACCAGTCTTCTTAGAACCTGCTAAAGCTTCTCCACTAACTTTTAGAAGGATTCTCTTATATTTAGGTTTCAAAAAAAACACCTCGCATTATTAATATTCATTACTATTGTACACTAAAAACGAGAAATTGTAAAGTGTATTTTAATGATAATTTCAAAAAAATATTTTTCACAT
>CAZWRW010000242.1:0-2688 GCA_964636465.1 uncultured Ruminococcus sp.
AACTTTTAAATACTTATCTAACCTCATGATATATTTTCCTTTCGTAAAAGTAACGCCTAATTAGTGTTAAAATTAAAATTATCCGATAACCCTTTTAGCTACATCGACGGTTTCTTTAGCGTCTTTAGCGTAGAAGTCAGCACCTATCTTTTCGGCGTATTCAGGAGTTAGCACCGCTCCACCAACGACCACCTTGCAATCGAGATTTTCTGCTCTAATCAATTTGATGGTGTTCTCCATAGCACCTAGTGTGGTAGTCATCAATGCGGATAGTCCGCAAAGCTTGACGTTGTGTTCCTTGACGGCATTCAAAACGGTTTCTTCTGGGACATCCTTGCCTAAGTCGATAACCTCATAACCGTAGTTTTCGAGCAACACTTTAACGATATTCTTACCTATATCGTGGATATCTCCATGCACTGTAGCCAAAACGACTTTACCCTTGCTCACTGGTGCAGAGTTGTTCTTTACCATATACTCTTTAATCACATCAAAAGCGGATTGCGATGCACCAGCGGAAAGTATCAACTGTGGCAAGAAGATTTTACCCTTTTCAAACTCTGCTCCGACCTTATCCAACGCAGGGATTAACATATCGTTGATGATTTCCATAGGTTGTTTAGTCTCTAGGAGGATTTCTGTACACTTTTTAGCCTCGTTCTTTAGACCGTTTTCAATTGCGTGGAATATGTCGTTACCATTAGAATTTCCTGAACTAGCACCATTAGATGTTGTGCTATCGTTCTTAGTAGTAACGGTAGTTTTAGTCACAACGTTGGCGTACGCCGTGATGTAGTCTGTAGAGTTTTCATCTATGCTGTTTAGAACCTTATAAGCACGTACAGCACCCATCATACTAGCCACATTAGGATTCATGATAGGTAAATCCAAGCCGTGAGTTAGTGCCATAGTCAAGAAGTTGCAGTTTATAAGCTCACGGTTAGGTAATCCGAAAGATATGTTAGATACTCCTAATACGGTCTTCAAACCGAGTTCATTCTTAACCCTATAGAGAGCTTTTAAAGTTTCTAGTACGCCTTTCTGTTCAGCGGAAGCCGTCAAGGTTAGACAGTCTATGAACACGTTCTCTTTAGGTATTCCCATAGATACTGCCCTATCCATAATCTTTTTAGCGATGTTGAACCTACCTTCTGCAGTCTTTGGAATACCGTTACTATCTAAAGTCAAGCCGACTACACAAGCACCATATTTCTTAACCAATGGGAGTATGTTGTTTAAACTCTCCTCTTCGCCATTTACTGAGTTCACGATAGGTTTACCATTGTACACTCTCAAAGCACTTTCCATAACTGATGGTATAGTACTATCTAACTGTAGTGGTACATCCGTGATACTTTGTAACGCCTTGACTGTCTCGACCATCATAGCTTTTTCGTCTATGTCAGGAAGTCCAACGTTTACGTCTAAGATATCAGCACCTGCAGAAGTTTGTTCTAACGCTTGATTTAAGATGTAATCCAAATCGTGATTTATGAGTGCCTGTTTGAAAAGTTTCTTACCTGTAGGATTGATTCTTTCACCGATTACTCTAGGTTGGTTAATCTCCACGGTTTCGGAATACGAACAGATAGCACAAGGTACTTGTACAGGCTCTCTATGATATTCCCTATCTTTGAGGGTATCAACCATAGTTTTGATGTACTGCGGATTAGTACCACAACATCCACCTAAGATTTTTACGCCTAAATCTGCGTGTTGAACCATATACTTTGTGAAATCTTCTGGTGTGATGTCGTATTCATTAGTAACAGGGTTAGGAAGTCCAGCGTTTGCCTTGATTACCATAGGTAAGTTTGTCCATTTGGAAAGCTCCTCTATGATTGGAAGTAGCTCTTTTGGACCTAATGAACAGTTTACTCCGATAGCATCTACTCCAAGACCCTCTAAGGTTAGAGCCATCGCAGAGATTGAACAACCTGTGAACGTTCTGCCATTCTCCTCGAAAGTCATGGTACACATGATAGGTAAGTCGGAATTTTCTTTAGCACATAGTACCGCTGATTTCAACTCATAGAGGTCAGTCATAGTTTCAAATACGATTAAGTCTGCATCCTTACCGGATAGTATCATATCTTTATAGATATCATAACTTTCTTCAAAGGTCATAGTGCCAGTAGGCTCGATTAGTTTACCTATTGGACCAATATCCAAAGCGACTAGAGTTTCAGTACCCTCACACGCAGATTTTGCAACCTCTATGCCTTTAGATACTACTTCCGCAACAGAGTATTCACTCTTGGAAAGTTTATAACCATTGGCTGAAAATGTGTTCGCATAGATTATGTTCGCCCCTGATTCTATATACTCTCTATGTATACGCTTAATCAATTCAGGGTTAGTGAGGTTCAACTCTTCAGGGATTGCACCCACTTTTAAGCCATTAGCTTGTAGCATAGTACCCATGCCACCGTCTAAGAATACTAACCTATTAGATTTTAAAAGTTCTTTAAAGTTCATAAAAACATTCCTTTACTCAATAACATCGTAATCAAACAACTTGACTAGTAAGTGTTAATCTTCAAGCCGTTTTAGATACTGATATTATATCATAAAATGCGTACTATGTAAATATGAAAATATGAAAATCCCATTGTACGGAACGACGCCCACGTCGTTCCGCAAATTTGCCGAAGGCAAATCAATGTTTGTGTTTTTTTTAATCAATAA